>NZ_LBMX01000012.1:0-243028 GCF_001010885.1 Clostridium sp. C8
AATTATAGCTTGATGACATTGGCCTTCGGGGTCAGGTAAAACAACTCTGTTAAACATTTTAGGATGTTTGGATTCTCCTAATAAAGGAGAATATTTCATAAATAATATAGATGTAAGTAATTTAAATCAAAAAGAACTTGCAAATATAAGAAATTCAAGATTTGGATTTGTTGTACAGAATTTTGCATTGTTAGATGATTATACAGTATATGAAAATATAAAAATACCTTTAGATTATAGTAATATAAAGATAAAGGATAAAAAAGAAAAAATTATCAATGTATTGAAAAAGTTAAATATTGAGGAGAAAATTAATAAATACCCTACTGAGTTATCAGGAGGGCAGTGTCAGAGAGTTGCTATAGCAAGGGCATTAGTAAATAATCCTGATATAATTTTAGCAGATGAGCCAACAGGAGCTTTAGACAGAGAAATGGGGCAGCAAGTAATAGATATATTTAAAGAAATTAATAATGATAGCAAGACAATTATAATTGTAACTCATGATTCAAATATTGCATCTCAATGTGATAGAATAATTACTATAGAAGATGGAAGAATAAAAAGTAACGAGTATAAGTAAATTTAGTTAGTTATATTAAGAAATATATTAAGAAATTTAAATTATGAAGTATCCCAGTAAAAAGTGTTAAACTACTTACTGGGATATTTTATTTTTATTATTTGGGTAAATTAAAAATATATAATTTTCAAATTTGTTATTTTATTTAAATAAGATAGTAGATGTGTATATGCTGTCACTATTAATTATATCAACTATTAAGTAGAAAATATATACAATAAGAAAACCTATTATTCTGATATAATTAATATGTAAATCTATGGAATAAGTAAAGATTTATGGTCTATTAATAAGTATTAAGAGATAGTGACATCTTTAAATATGTCACTAATGGTTTAAGACATTTGTAATGGATGATTGAATTGAGTAAATGGATTCATGGGATTAAAATAAAGATAGAAGGAGCTTAGCATATAAAAATGTCATTAATGGAGAGGTTTAATATGAAAAGTAAAAAGTTGAACTCTAGACAAAAGGAAATAATACAAATTCTAACTAAGTCTACAGTTACAAGCCCTATAACAATAGCAGCTATAGCGGAAAAACTTTCATTAAGTTCTAGAACAGTATTAAGAGAAATGCCTAAAATTGAAGCTTGGCTAGAAGAAAATGAGTTTAAGTTTATAAAAAAGCCAGGTGTTGGATTGGTTATTGATGAAGATTTAGAAAATCAAAAGTTAATATTAGAATTACTAGAAATAGAAAAAATTCATAAGGAATACTCTAGGGAAGAAAGAAAGAAAATAATAGCAAATGAATTGCTTATAGCTAAAGAACCTATTAAGTTATTCTATTTCACATCTCATCTGAAGGTTTCGGAAGGAACTTTAAGTAATGATTTAGATAGTATAGAAAAATGGCTTCAAGACTTTAATATAAAACTAATCAGAAAGCCTGGCTTAGGAATTTATGTTGAAGGAAGAGAAAATGACTATAGAAAAGCTCTTATAAATATTTTATATGATACCTTAGAAGAAAAAGAATTAATTAATCTTTTAAAGGGCTCCTTAAAAACTAGTAGAAATGAAAACGTTATAGAATTTTCTATAGAAAATAGACTTTTAAGCTTTATTGATAAGTCAATAATAAAGTCAATTGAAGAAATTGTTCAAGGATTAGAGAAGGATATAGATATACATCTTGTAGATAGCGCTTATATAGGACTTGTAGTTCATTTATCATTAGCTATTCAAAGAATAAAAAACAATGAAAATATAAAAATGGATAAGGCTGTTTTAGATGAATTATCAAAATCGCCAGAATTTAGAATTGGAGAAAAAATAGTTAGAGATATAGAAAAAAGATTTGAAGTCAGCATTCCAAAAGATGAGATAGGTTATATAACAATGCACCTTAAAGGAGCGAAACTTAGATTAAACTCTGTATCAGATTTAGAAAAAGATTTAAACAATCTAGATGTTAAACAAATAGCAAACCACATAATAACAGTAGTAGAAAATGAACTAAATGTTTATCTTAAAAATGATGAAAAGCTTATAAAGGATCTTACGAATCATTTAGTACCTGCTATAAGTAGATTAAAGATGAAACTAAATATAAGAAATCCACTATTAAATAATATTAAAGATAAATATTCTGTAGAATATGAGATTACTAAGAAAGCATGTGAAATATTAAAAATTCAAACTAAAGTAGATGAAATCCCAGAATCAGAAATTGCATATATAACAATGCATATAGCAGCAGCTTTATATAAAAAAGGTTTTGAGGATAAGGTTAAAGTTGTTATATCTTGTCCAACGGGGATTGGAACATCAAGTCTACTAGAAGCTATCTTAGAAAAAGAATTTAATAATATAGAGCTTATGGGAACTATTTCAGCATTAAATATAAATGAAGAAAAGCTAAAGGAAGATGGAATAGACATCATAGTTTCTACGATACCTCTAAATATAGATTTTAAAAATGTTTGTGTTAATCCAATTTTATCATTACAAGATAAAGCTATACTACAAGATAACTTTAGAAGGATATCTAAGCAAAAAAAGTATAAAAGTATAATAAAAAAAGCAAAAGTAAATAAAGGTAAAATTGGAATTAGAGAAATTACAGACTTAGGAAGTGAGATTATATCTATCATAGATAATGTGAAGATAAAGGTAATAGATAATGTCAAATCTTTAGAAGATATTATTGATGTAGGAAGTGAGCTATTTACAGATAATGAAGATGATATAAAGGAAGTTAAGAATAAACTTTTACAAAGGGAAGATATCAGCAGTACTTATTTACATGAATTAGAAATAATTCTTTTACACTGCAAATGTAATTGTTTTAGTAATAGCAGATTTGGATATATAAGAATTAAAGATGAATTTATAGATAAAGAAAAGATTATAAAGGGAGCAGTAGTCTCTATAATACCTGAAGAAAGTAAAGAAATTACGCCAGAGTTAATGAGTAAGTTAAATAGTGCATTAATAGAAGAAGATAAATTTATAGAAATATTAAGACAAGAAAAAGAAGAAAAGGTAGTAGAAGAAGTAGAAAGAATATTGAAAGATTTCTATTTAAAAAAGGTACAAAAAAGCTTGGAGGCAATTAAAAATGATTAAAGACAATATACAAAAGTTTGGTAAGTTTTTAAGTGCCATGGTGATGCCAAATATAGGAGCATTCATTTCTTGGGGACTAGTAACTGCATTTTTTATACCAACAGGGTGGATGCCAAATGAATCTTTAGGAGAATTAGTAGATCCGATTTTAAAATATTTATTACCACTTATGGTTGGTATGACTGGTGGATATGTAGTCGCAGGTAAACGAGGAGGAGTTATGGCAGCTATAGCTACAATGGGAGTTATAGTTGGTGTAGAAATTCCAATGTTTATTGGAGCTATGGTAATTGGGCCTATAGCAGGATTTACAATAAAAAAATTTGATGAACTTATTAAAGATAAAGTCCCAGCAGGTTTTGAAATGCTAGTAAATAACTTTTCAATTGGAATTCTAGGAGTATTTTTTGTAATAATAGGATTCAAAACAATTGGTCCAATAATATTAGTTATAACTACCTTCTTAAAAAATGGAGCAGAAGTAATAATACAAAATGGTTTAATATCGCTTGTTTCAATATTTATAGAGCCAGCAAAAGTACTATTTTTAAATAACGCTATAAATCATGGAGTTTTAGGACCAATAGGAATAGAGCAAGTTCAGGAAACTGGAAAATCTATAATGTTCTTACTAGAATCTAATCCAGGCCCAGGACTAGGAGTGATTTTAGCATATTTACTATATGGTAAAGGCGTAGCAAAGCAGTCAGCATCAGGAGCAGCCATAATACATTTTCTTGGAGGAATCCATGAAATATATTTTCCATATATACTAATGAACCCAGCATTAATTATATCAGTAATTGCAGGTGGAGCAGCAGGAGCCTTTACATTCTCTGTTTTAGGGGCAGGGCTTGTTGCAACACCATCACCAGGAAGTATATTTGCATTGGTTGCAATGTCACCAA
The DNA here is from genome assembly GCF_001010885.1 of Clostridium sp. C8. NCBI lineage: Bacteria > Bacillati > Bacillota > Clostridia > Eubacteriales > Clostridiaceae > Clostridium > Clostridium sp. C8. The sequence goes on from NZ_LBMX01000012.1 coordinate 4,068, forward strand.
AAGGAGGAATAATTCAAGTGTTATCAGGAGTAATAGTAGCAATAATTGTTTCATTTATAATAGCAGTTCCATTAGTAAAGAGAGCAGCTAAAAATGAAGAGAAAAATGATAAACAAATGGAAGAAAAAGAAGGAATACTAACTATGGAAACAACTAAAGAAAAAGAAGTGAAAAAAGAGACAATAAAGAAAATAGTATTTGCTTGCGATGCCGGAATGGGTTCAAGTGCAATGGGTGCAACTAAATTAAGAAATAGGATCAAGTCTTTAGATTTAGATATAGAGGTAGCTAATTCATCAGTAGATACAATACCAAAAGATGCAGATATAGTAGTAAGTCATGTGAATTTAGTAGAAAGAGCAAAAAGAAATTCTCCAAATGCGGAGCATATTTTTATAGAAAGTTTCTTAAAAGATGACAAAATAGAGGAGTTATTTAAAAGATTAGAAGAAAAGTCAAAAAATAATTTAGCATGTGAAGTGAAATCGGAGGATATTATGATTGAAGAAAAATTATCAGTATTATCAGAGAAAAATATACTTTTAGGTTTAAAAAGTGAAACTAAAGAAGAAGCTATTGAAAGAGCTGGAAAACTTCTAGTTAGCAGAGGATATGTAAAAGAAGAATATATTGATGCTATGCAAGAAAGAGAGAGAGTTGTTTCAACGTATATAGGAATGGGAGTAGCAATACCTCATGGAATAGGAGAAGCAAAAAGACAAATAGAGGCATCAGGAATAGTAGTTCTTCAATATCCAGAAGGAGTTAATTTTGGTGAGGAATTAGCATACTTAGTTATTGGAATAGCAGGGGTTGGAGATGAGCACTTAGAGATATTATCAAATATAGCAATATCATTAGAAGACCTAGAACTTGTTGATAGATTAAGCAAAACTGAGAATAAAAAGGATATACTAGACGTATTTCAAAAATAAGGGGGAAAAACAATGAAGGAAGCAATACAATTCGGAGCAGGTAATATAGGGAGAGGTTTCATAGGAGGATTACTATCTAAATCTGGATATCATGTTATTTTTGCAGATGTAAATAAAGACATAATTAATAAAATTAATGAAGATAAAGAATATGTTATTAATGTTATGGATGTTGAATGTACTAAAGAAAAAGTAACAAATATAAGTGGAGTTTTTTCTACAGATGATTTAATTCTAGATAAGATAAATAATGCTGAAATAATTACAACAGCTGTAGGACCATTAGTATTACCTAAGATAGCAGGAACAATAGCAAAAGGTATTAAAAGAAGAAAAGAATCAGGAGTGGAAAAAAACTTAAATATAATAGCGTGTGAAAATGCAGTTAATGCTAGCACACAACTTAAAAATGAAGTTGTTAAGTATTTAAATGAAGAAGAAGTAGAATATTTAGAAAAATATATAGGTTTCCCAAATTGTTCTGTAGATAGAATAGTTCCACCAGTAAAAAGTGAAAATATCCTAGATGTAGTGGTTGAAAGCTTCCATGAATGGAATGTAGAAGAAGATGCATTTAAAGGTGAAATTCCTAAAATAGAAGGAATGAATTTAGTAGGTAATTTAACAGCATATATAGAGAGAAAATTATTTACACTAAATACTGGACATGCTATAACTGCATATTTTGGATATCTTAAAGGATATAGAACTATAGATGAAAGTATAAATGATGAAAAGATATATAACTTTGTAAGAAATGCAATGATAGAAAGTGGAAAAGCTTTAATTGCTAAATATAATTTTGATGAAGAAAAGCATATGAAATATATAGATAAGATAATTACAAGATTTAGAAATCCTTATTTGAAGGATGATGTTGCTAGGGTTGGAAGAGAACCATTAAGAAAACTTAATGAAAATGATAGACTTATAAAGCCTCTAATTACAGCAAGATCATATAATATAAACACTGAAAATTTGCTTCTAGGTGTAGGCGCGGCAATGAATTATAAAAATGATGAGGATGAGCAGAGTGTGAAATTACAAAGTTTAATAAAGAGCAAAGGTGTAAAGGGATCTTTATCAGAAGTTGCAAAACTACCGGAAGATAGTGAAATACTAAGCAAAATCGAATACTACTACAACGAGGTAAGATCATTAATTGGAAATTGAAAAGCAAAGAAAAAATAAGCCATTTAGTAATACCCTAAATAATAAATAAATAAAAAACTATTACATCGAGTTTTACTCATTGTAATAGTTTTTTTATAACTTGGAAGTTGTAAAAGTCTTTTGAAAATGCAAGACTTATTAGATATATATTAAGTAACAGATGATTATAATATAAAATATAATTACAATTAAAAATAAATCTAAAAAAGTTGAAATTTTACACATTATGTTATAATATTTATTTATATGGAATTTAAAGTAATACATGAAAAATATAGAAAATTACTTTGAAGTAATTTTAAAGCAACATAAGGGGAGGTATCTATGAGAGAACAAAATATTAATATTATCAGTACAGGAATATATCATCCTTCAAATAGGGTTCATAACGATTACTTTATTAATCATTTTAATGAGATGGGAATTGAAGTAGAAGGGTTACTAAATCATTTAGAAAGAGAGTATAGATATATTTCTAATGATCCTAATGAAACTGTAATAACTATGGGTTACAAGGCAAGTATAAGCGCATTAGAAGAAGCAAACTTAAATATTAAAGATATAGATTTACTTATTTTTGCGACAGATACTCCAGAGTACACATCACCTTCCAATGCAATTAAGGTATTGGAGATGCTTGGTGGATCAGATATAAGAATAAAAATGGCATATGATACAAATTCTAATTGCTTAGGTATGATAACTGCATTAGATCAGGCAAGCAGAATATTAATGACTAATAAGAGATTTAAACGAGCATTAGTTGTTGGAGGAATTTTATTTAGTTCAGTAGGAAGTCCAAATGACTCAGTTTCATATGCTAATTTTGGAGATGCAGCAGCGGCTGTAGTTTTAGAGAAGATAGAAGAGGATGAAAAGAGGGGATTTATTGATTCTATACATTTAGCACAAACGGCAGAATGTAATAATATACTTATGCCTAGGGCAGGATATTCCAAGGTTATAAAAGGGCAAATAAAAAATGAAGATGATAAAAAATGGTCTTGGGAACCTTTTGATGGGAATTTCATTTCGGATGTATGGGTAGATTTAATTAAACAGATAGCTGAAGACAACGAAATAAAAGCAAAAGATATAAATCATCTAATTTTTTCACAATTTACTATTCCAGATGCTAGACTTACTTTAGAAAAGTTAAATATAGATAAAAATAGGACAACTTATATTGGAAATGAATTTGGATATACAGGAACAACAAGTCCGATAATAGCACTTGATAGAGCATTAAAGTCAGGTAAAATTAAGAAAAACGATTATGTTACTTTATCATCCATGGGTTCTGGATCTGTAGTCACCGTTTTGTTATTTAGGTTTTAATATAGTATTAACAACATAGATAGTTAATATTATTTGAAATATATAATAAAATATTAGGAGGAGTTATTATGGTAAAATACCAAGGAAAAAATTCAAATTATCAATTAAATGCAGACAAGCTAAAAAAGATTTTTCATGCGCAAGCATCTGGATTCTTTAGTGCAGAGGACGGAGCAGCTTTTTTAAAGGATTATGATGAGTTAACTAAAACATTTCCTGCAAAAGAATATGCATTAATTATTGATGCAGCAGAATTAAAGCCATCAAGTCCAGAAGTAGCACAAGCATTAGGTGTATTACTAAAAAGATATATGGATGTACCTTTTAAAAAGAGACTTTTTATTACAAAAGGAAATGTTGTTACTATATCTCAATTTAAGAGATTAGGCAAAGAAATACCTGGCTGGACTGAATCGGTTCAATATGTAGATAATATTAATGAAGCATTAAAAAATGTATAATATTAAATACAAAAATAATTGGAAATTAATTGGATCACAGGGGTAGAATATTAGATAGTACATAAATCAATATTAAAGTACATAAATCTCTAATTTGAATAGTTTGGAGATTTATGTACTTTTATTTTTTTATTCTATAGAAGACTGGAATTAAGTTAAATCTGTAAATAATTCTTAGAAGTAGCAGAAATATAAAGGTTGATAAATAGATGTATAAATCTTTATCTTAACGTTTATACATAATTTGTAATTAAATAAACAATATAGTAAAATTATTACAGGAGAAAAGTATTAATTTATATAAATTAATATCATGTGAATAAGAGAATGTAAATTAGATTTTATAATTTCTATTTATACTATATCTTTTATTAGATTAATAAGTATAAATTCAAAAGATTAAGATAAATAACTTTATTAGTAATTATAATAATTTTATATAAAGGGTAAGCATAACAAGATTTATGAATAATTACATATATATTAAATAAGGAGTGATTATATAATGAATATTAGTAATGTAATAATACAGATGATATATTTTTGTATAACATCTTTAATATTTTATTTTTTATTGCCTAAATTAAAATTAAAATCATTAGAGTGGGTTGCAGAAACATCTAAGAGAAGAATTATTAGTGTTATAATATCTATAATTTTATCAGGTCTTATAGCAGGGATTATATCTTATATAAATTTAGAATATTTGAATAGATTTACTTTTGTACCAGCAGCCATTTTCATGTCTATATATAATAGAATCTTTCAATTGGCTGAATTGAAAGATAAATATTAATAAAATAAAAAAAGCAAGTAATTTTAATATAAGATAATTAAAATTACTTGCTTTTTATATCTTTTTAAAATATATAATTATTGAGGATTATACAGTCCTTTACTTTCCATATACTGAAATATGGTTTCCCCATGTTTTTGTTCTTCTTTTTGTATATGGTTTAATACATCACGAACCCTAGTATCTCTAAATTCAAAAATTGTAGTATCATAAGTTCCTGATACATATTTTTCTGTCATTAGTAGGTCTTTACACATATCAGCATCAGATACATTTGCTGTATTTACCTGTGTAGTATTCATAGTAGGAGCCGAATTTTGATTAGCCATATTTTGACTTGAATTTTGATTTTGCTGCTGACCCATTTGAGGGATTGTGCCGCTTAATAACTGATTAATGCTATCAAGATGGGTTCTTTCATCTTGAGCTTGTAAATTAAATATTTGTTTTAATTGAGGATCTTGAGCTTGATTAGCATAGTTTGTATATTTTTCTATGCAAATTTGCTCATGACTTTTTTGATCTTCAAGTAATAATCTTTCCTTTTGTGTTAATGTTATATCCATATTATCACACCTCCGAGTCTATTTTGTGTAAAATACTTTATTTTATACTATTAAAATATTTCAAATAATAATTAAGAATAATTTTATAAATATAAATAGATAATAAAGAATTATATTGAAAAGCTATAGAAATGCACAGGGGGAAGAGGGAAGATAATTAATTTTTTAAAATATCTTGACTTCAAGATATTTTAAAGATATAATTATCTTGAAATCAAGATAATGTAGGTGAATATATGAGTGATATAAATTTAAAACTAGTTATTGCTATGGCTAGAACTTATAATGACATGTTTTCTGAAATAGAAAAAAATGTAGAGGGATTTGGATTAAATATTAGTGAGTTTGGTGTCTTAGAGATGTTATATCATAAAGGTGACCAATCTGTTCAAAAGGTAGCTGAGAAAATTCTAGTTACTAGTGGGACAATAACATATGTAATAAATAAATTAGAAAAGAAGGAATTAGTTATTAGAAGAAAATGCGAAAAGGACAAAAGAGTATTTTACGTTTCATTAACAGAGAAAGGTAGGATATTTATTTCAGATATATTTCCAAAACACAAAGATTTCTTAGATAATTTATTTATTCAGTTAGATGAAGATACAAAAAGAGAATTAGTAGATAACTTAATACATTTAAGAAAGGCATTAAAGTAATAGAATTTATTTTGCTTGATAAATTTCATCAAATTAATACTTATATAATTAATACTAAATGAATATTAATTAAAAAATGAAAATAAGATAGGAGAATGATATAAATGAATAAAAATTTTTATGATGCAATAAAGGAAAGAAGAAGTATATATTCAATAAGTAAGGAGTCACCAATATCAGATGAAAAGATTAAGGAAATAGTAGAGTATTCAGTAAAACATGTACCATCATCCTTTAATTCACAAAGCTCAAGAGCAGTTGTATTATTAGGAGAAAGTCATGATAAGCTATGGGATATCACAATGGAAGCATTAAGAAAAATAGTTCCAGAGGAAAATTTTGCTTCAACAGAACAAAAAGTAAACTCATTTAAAGCTGGATATGGAACAGTATTGTACTTTGAAGATTTTAATGTTATAGAAGCATTACAAAATCAATTTGCACTTTATAAAGATAACTTCCCAGTTTGGGCAGAGCAAACTTCAGGTATGTTACAATTTGCAATTTGGACTGCTTTATCAATGGAAGGACTTGGAGCAACCCTGCAACATTATACTGAATTAATAGAAGTAGAAGTAAAGAGAGAATTTAACCTTCCAAGTAGCTGGAAAATGGTTGCTCAAATGCCATTTGGTAAAGGAACTGCTCCAGCAGGGGAAAAGGAATTTACATCAATAGAAGAAAGAGTGAAAGTTATAAAATAATTTATAAAAGTGCAAAGCACTTTTATAGTTCATAGTTCACAATTCACAGTTTCTTGGAGAAAGTAACAGGTGTCAGGGAACAGGTTATTATATAAATTGCTCCGCAAAACCTAAACCATATAATGTACGCGGCATTGAATACTTAGTGAAGTTGAGTGTAGCGATAACTGAACTTAGTATGAAAGCCCATCTACTGAAGTTTGTCTGAAGTAGATGTTCATTTGACGAATACTTAGTGAAGTTGAACGCATTTACAATTGAACTTAGTATGAAAGCCTATCTACTGAAGCTTGTCTGAAGTAGATGTTTCTTAATTTTTAATTATAGTTTACACTTAGTACTTGTTCCCTGATACCTGTTCCCTGTTACCTATAAAATCAAAACAACTGTGAACTGTGTTATGTGAACTCTAAACTGATATAAGGGAGGTTTTAATTATGTTAAGAAAATTGGACCATAGAAATATGGGAAAAAGTAATTTAGGCTGGCTTAATAGTATATTCCATTTTTCATTTGCAGAATATTTTAATATAGATAATATGAATTTCGGGGTATTAAGAGTTATAAATGATGATTTAATATCAGCAGGAACAGGCTTTGATTTTCATCCCCATAAGGATATGGAAATTGTATCTTATGTTATTAATGGTGCATTAACTCATGCAGATACAATGGGGCATAAAAACACTATATATAGAGGTGAAGTTCAATATATGAGTGCTGGAACAGGAGTATATCATAGTGAACATAACCTTGGTGATGAAACTGCAAGATTACTTCAGATATGGGTAGTTCCAGATAGAAAGGATTATAAACCAGCATATGGTGATTATAGATTTCAGTGGGAAGATAGAAAAAATAAGTGGCTTAATATAGTTTCAAGTAAAGAAGGCTATGCTCCTATTAAAATTAATCAAGATGCTAACTTCTATGTAGTTGAGTTAGATGAAGGAAAAGAGATAGATTTTCAAGTTGCTTCTAATAGACAGGCTTATCTAGTTCAAATAGAAGGAAATTCAATTATTAATGATGTAGAATTAGATGAAAGAGATGCACTAGAAATAATAGAAGAAAATATAAAGATTAAATCAAATAAAAAATCACATATACTTGTAATTGAAATGAAAAAGCAATTAAAGTGGTAAATTTTAAAGTAGGAGAACTTCTCCTACTTTTTGTTTTTACAATCACAATAAAAAGGATTTTTAAAATTATAATATATTTTTAGTAAGCTAATAATACTAATCAATGATTATAAAAAAATAACTATAATTTTGTATTTGCAAGAAAATTTTAGTGTATAAAATTTACGATATATTACATACGTAATAAAAATAATAACGCATAATAGAACATGGCGATGCAAATACTTAAGTTATTATAAAGATTAAAAAATTTTTATATAAAATAGTTAATATAATAATTATAAGGAGGATTAGTAAATATATGAGAAAAACAAAGACAATGGATGGAAATACTGCTGCAGCACATATTTCGTATGCTTTTACAGAAGTAAGTGCAATCTTTCCAATTACTCCATCTTCACCTATGGCTGAGCATATGGATGAATGGGTAGCACAAGGAAGAAAAAATATTTTTGGGAAACCAGTTAACATCGTAGAAATGCAATCAGAGGCTGGAGCAGCTGGAGCAGTTCATGGGTCACTTCAAGCTGGAGCATTAACTACTACCTTCACTGCATCTCAAGGTTTACTATTAATGATTCCAAATATGTATAAGATGGTTGGTGAAAGACTTCCGGCAGTTATACATGTTGCAGCTAGAGCAATAGCAACATCTTCATTAAGTATATTTGGAGATCACCAAGATGTTATGGCGGCAAGACAAACAGGTTTTGCGATATTGTCAGAGGGATCAGTACAAGAAGTTATGGATTTAGCACCAGTTGCACACTTAACTGCAATTAAGGCTAGAATGCCATTTCTTAATTTTTTTGATGGCTTTAGAATATCTCATGAAATTCAAAAAATAGAAGTTTTAGAATATGATGAATTGGCTAAATTAATTGACTATGAAGCAATTAATGATTTTAGAAAAAATTCATTAAATCCTGATCATCCAGTTGTAAGAGGAACATCACAAAATCCAGATACATATTTTCAATTAAGTGAATCTTTAAACAAATATTATGATGATATTCCAGAAATCGTTGAAGAGTATATGTCAAAAATTACAGAACTTACAGGAAGAGAATACCACTGCTTTGATTATTATGGAGATCCAGAAGCAGATAGAATACTTATAGCTATGGGATCTGTGATGGAGGTCGCAGAAGAAACTATAGATTATTTAAGAAAAAAGGGAGAAAAGGTTGGACTTGTAAAAGTAAGACTTTACAGACCTTTTTCAATAGAAAAGTTACTAAAGGTTATTCCAAGTACAGTTAAAAAAATTGCTGTATTAGATAGAACTAAAGAACCTGGTTCTATTGGAGAGCCTTTATATTTAGATATTGTTAGAGCAGTTAATGAAATGGAGAACCCACCTAAAGTATATGGAGGAAGATTTGGACTTGGTTCAAAGGACCCATATCCATCACATATAGTAGCAATTTTCGAAAACTTGAGTCAAGATAAGCCGAAAAATAGATTTACTATTGGCATAGAAGATGATGTTACTAATTTATCAATTTCACCAAAAGAAGAAATTGATGTTGCAGAGGAAGGAACGACTGCATGTAAATTCTGGGGATTAGGTTCGGATGGAACAGTAAGTGCAAATAAGAGTGCAATTAAGATAATTGGTGATCATACAAATATGTATGCACAAGGATATTTTGCTTATGATTCTAAAAAATCAGGAGGAATAACTGTATCTCATTTAAGGTTTGGTAAAACTCCAATAAAATCACATTATGAGATAGATCAAGCAGATTTTGTGGCATGTCATAATCAATCTTATGTATATAATTATAATTTATTAAAAGGACTTAGAAAAAATGGTACTTTTGTTTTAAACACTATTTGGACTGAGGAAGAACTAAATGATAGGCTTCCTGCAAGTATTAAGAGATATATAGTAGAAAATAATATAGAATTTTATATTATTAATGCAATAAAAATAGCACAACAAATAGGACTTGGTGGAAGAATAAATATGATAATGCAATCAGCTTTCTTTAAGTTAGCAAATATAATTCCGCTTGAAGATGCTGTTAAATATTTAAAGGAAGCAGTTGTTACATCTTATGGTAAAAAGGGAGAAAAAGTAGTAAACATGAACTACGAAGCCATAGATAAGGGAATTGAATCTTTAGTTAAGATAAACCCACCAGAAGAGTGGAAAAATGCTGAAGATGATAAGTTAGAAGAAAAAATGAATGTTCCTAAGTTTGTTGAAGAAATATGCATTCCAATAAATAAATTAGAAGGAAATCATTTACCTGTATCTAAATTTATAGAGTATGGAGCAGCAGATGGTACATTTATGGCTGGTACTACTGCTTTTGAGAAGAGAGGAATTGCTGTTAATGTTCCAGAATGGATTCCAGAAAATTGTATTCAATGTAACCAATGTTCATTTGTATGTCCACATGCCGTAATAAGACCATTTTTAGCAACATCTCAAGAAATAAAAAATGCACCAAGTAGCTATAAGAGCTTAAAAGCTAATGGAATAAAAGGAGATAAGGAATACTTCTATACAATAGGAATTACTCCTTTAGATTGTACTGGATGTGGAAATTGTGCACAAATTTGTCCTGCACCAGGAAAAGCATTAGTTATGAAACCTATGGATACGCAAAGTGAGCAAATAGAAGCTTGGAATTATGCTGTAGAAAAAGTTACCCATAAGAAAAACCCAATGAATAAAACTACCGTTAAGGGAAGTCAGTTTGAGCAACCATTACTTGAATTCTCAGGAGCATGTGCTGGTTGTGGAGAAACAGCTTATGCTAAACTTGTTACTCAATTGTTTGGAGATAGAATGATGATTGCAAATGCTACAGGTTGTTCATCAATCTGGGCAGCATCAGGAGCAGCAACAGCTTATAGACCAAACTATGATGGTCATGGTCCAGCCTGGGCGAACTCATTATTTGAGGATAATGCGGAATACGGTTTAGGTATGTACTTGGGTGTTAAGACAATTAGAGAAAGAGTTGCAGATAATATTAAGATAGCTTTAGAAGGCAATATGTCTGAAGATTCAAAGGCTGTATTGAAAGATTGGTTAGATCATAAAGATAGTGGAGAAGGAACAAGACAAAGAGCAGAAAACCTAACAAGAGTTTTAGAAGAAGAGAATTCTGAAATTGCAAAAGAGATTTTAAAGGATAAAGAATTCTTTGTACATAGATCTCAATGGATATTTGGAGGAGATGGTTGGGCTTACGATATTGGATATGGTGGATTAGATCATATTTTAGCATCAGGTGAAAATGTTAATGTTTTAGTATTTGATACAGAAATATATTCTAACACAGGTGGTCAATCATCCAAAGCAACTCCAGAAGCAGCAGTAGCAAAATTTGCTGCAACAGGAAAGCGAACAAAGAAAAAAGACTTAGGATTAATGGCAATGACTTATGGTTATGTATATGTAGCTCAAGTTTGTATGGGTGCTAATTTAAATCAAACTCTTAAGGCAATATCAGAAGCAGAAGCTTATAATGGCCCTTCGTTAATAATAGCTTATTCAACTTGTATAAGCCATGGAATAAAGATGGGTATGTCTAATACACCATATGAAGAAAAGAGAGCAGTAGAATCTGGATATTGGCATTTATATAGATATAATCCAGACTTAAAAATTGCAGAAAAGAATAAATTCACATTAGATTCAAAAGAGCCAAATAGTAATCTTAAAGAGTTTTTAATGGGAGAGGTAAGATATTCTTCATTAGCAAAAGCTTTCCCTGAAATAGCAGAAGAGTTATTTGCTAAAACAGAGGAGGATGCTAAAGAAAGATATCAAAGATATAAGAGTTTATCTGAAAATTCAGTATTGTAAAATCAAAATATAAATAAATTATAAGAAAACTATAAAATCTAGAATAAATTAAATAAGGTATTTAAAGAGATATTTGTTTAAAGATAACTTAAACAAATATCTCTTTTTAGTTATATAAGGATTATTATGAATACATATTTTATGAAAGATAACCAATCATTGTAATAAATGTTAATGAACTATTAATTATATATTCTATATTTCTTAATAAATCCTTAATAAATATGAACTAACATAAAATTAAAGGGTTATTCATTGGGGGAGATAATAACTCTTGTAAGTAAAATTATAATTTGTACTTATGCTATTAGAAAAGTAAAATGTTTATCGGTATCTTATAGACTAGAAGGGGGTAAGATTTGGAGAAATTCAAGGAAAAATTCACGACATTTTTCTTAACAACATTGAAAGTACTAATGATAGTAGTTATGGTCGCCAGTAGTGGATATATTAAAAATTTTAATAAAAACTCCATAATAGTAGGAGCTATTTTATTAAGTATTATAGTAATAGAGGTTTATATTATAAAAAGAAATATATGTTATAAAAAACAAATAGCATTAATATTGATTTGTGGATTTATATTAAGAGGTTTATGGTTATTAAATGTAAAGAGCATTCCAATATCTGATTTTAGCGTTATTTACGAATGTGGACAAGAATTCTTAAATGGTAATACAGGTATGTTTTGGGGACATTCATATATAGCAAGGTTTCCTCATTTAACAATTATGGTACTTTATATGGCTCTTATGATAAAGATATTTCCAACAAATAATATAGTAATGATGAAATTAGTTAATTTAGCTTTAGGTGTTTTAACAATTTACATTATATATCTTTTAGTTAAAGAATTATTTAATTCAAAGAAAAGGGGGATTTATGCAGCAAGTTTAGCATCAATATTCCCACCGTTTATAACATATGCAGGAGTATTTTGCACAGAAAATGTAGCAATACCATTATATTTACTTAGTATATATTTTTTTATACTTGTAATTAAAAATAAAAAGAGCAAATATTATCTTATTTTATCTGGAATTTTATTATCTATTGGTAACTTATTTAGAATGGTAGCTGCAATAGTTGTAATAGCTTATTCAATATATATATTAATTTATTTAAAAGATAAAATAATTCATAAGTTAAGAAATATAGCAATTTATATAGTTCCATATGTTGTATTTTTAGTTGTAGTTAGCTACACATTACAAAGCTTAAAAATAACAGAGTTTCCATTATGGAAAGGTAGCGAACCTAAGATAACAAGTATATTAAAAGGAAGCAACTTAGAAAGTAATGGTAGATGGAATGAAAAAGATGCAGCTATTGTTGAAAAATATAATTATGATTATCAAAAAATTCAAGATGCTAGTTTAGAAATTATAAAGGAGAGATTAACTAAAACTCCACCATTAGAATTAGTGAAGTTTTATATTAGAAAGATTGCCCTGCAATGGAATGAAGGAGACTTTGGAGGCGTTTATTGGACAAAACTAGGGGTTCCAGAGGAGGATATAAAGGTAGATATCTCATTAGAAGTTTTACAAATTGTTTATTTAAGTGTTATGATACTTATATTTATAGGGCTTTTTAATAGAAAGAATAATAAAGATAGCCAAGAAATAAATTTACTTTACATAATATTGTGTGGATATGGTGTGATGTATTTAGTAACTGAGTCACAAGGAAGATATGCTTATATTATTTCATGGATATTTATAATCTTGGCGATAGAAGGAATAAACTTTATTTTAAATAAATTTAAAATATCTAATATAGAGTATCATAATAAATATAAAAAGAATTTTGATTTATATAAGTATAGTTAAGAATTATATAAGATATGCTTAAGAAATATATATTAAGATAATATTAACATATTATTAAGAATTTTATTAAGTTTATTAAGTAATATTTAAAAGGAAGTATAGGTATAAAATTAGAATATTTACATTTAAATACATATTTATAATCCTTATGTAAAATATGTATGATATAATTTGTTTGGTGCTATTTAGCAAATAAAATGTTTATAAATATATAATAGAATATTAAAATAACTTCTTGGAGGTGCATGATTTGGAAAGCTTTAAGGAAAGGTTTACTACAACTTTTTTAGCAGTATTAAAAGTATTAGTTATAATAATTATAGCTTGTAGTATAGGAGCTACTTTTCTTTCTCATATTTTTGTTGATAATGAAAACTTTATTAAAAACTTCATAATAGTATTTTTAATTGTAGCATGTGTAATGGCAGTAGAATTTTATATTTTAAAGAAGGACTTACAATATAAAAAGAAATTATTTTTAATATTATGTTGTGGACTTGCTTTGAGGGTTTTATGGTTGCTGAACGTAGATAGTGTTCCAACATCAGATTTTAGTGTTATTTACGAGAGTGCACAAGAAGTTTTAAATGGTAGTACAAGTATGTTTTGGGGAACTTCGTATATAGCTAGGTTTCCACACTTAACAATAATGGTATTTTATATGGCTTTAATGATTAAAGTATTCCCAACTAATAATCTTTTAATGATGAAATTTATTAATTTAGGTTTAAGCATTTTAACAATTTATATTATATATTTAATAGTAAAAGAAATATTCAATTCAAATAAAAAAGGAATTTATGCAGTTGCATTAGCTACAGTATTCCCACCTCTTGTAACATATACAGGAGTTTTTTGTACGGAAAATATAGCAATACCATTATATTTGTTTAGTGTATATATATTTATACTTGTTCTTAGAGGGAAAAAAAATAAATACTATCTTATTTTATCAGGATTAAGCTTGTCTTTAGGAAATTTATTTAGAATGGTAGCTGTAATAATGGTAATTGCATATGCAATGTATATAATAATTTATTCTAAAGATAAAATAGTTAATAAAATAAGAAATATAGCGTTATATACTATTCCATATTTTATACTTTTATTTTTAGTAAGTTTTACACTTCAAAATTTAAAAATAACAGAGTTTCCATTATGGAAAGGCAGTGAGCCTAAAATAACTAATATATTAAAGGGAACTAACATAGAAAATCACGGAAGATGGAATAAAGAAGATGCATCTATTGTAGAAAAGTATAATTATGATTATGAAGAAATAACAGAAGCAAGTGAAGAAATTATAAAAGAAAGATTAACTACAACGCCACCTCTAAAGCTTATAGGATTTTATATTAAAAAGTTTGCATTACAGTGGAGTGTAGGAGATTTTGAAGGGACTCTTTGGACAAAGTCAGATGTTCCAGATGATGATATAATAGTAGACGTTTCACAAGAAATTCCACAAATTATCTATACATTTATAATGATACTTATATTTTTAGGAATCTTAAATAGAAAAAATAATAAAGAAACCCAAGAGATGAATTTATTTTATATAATATTATATGGATATGGTCTTATGTATTTAATAACTGAAGAGCAAGGAAGATATTCTTATATTGTTTCATGGGTATTTGTAATTTTGGCAATAGAAGGAATAAACTTTTTATTAAATAAAAAAAATACAAAAAAGTTTAATGAAAATGATAAATTGGAGAATGTGGTTTAAATGAAGAAAATAGACAAAAGAATATTTTGGGCAATTATAATGGTTATTATCTTATATATAAAAAGCTTAATTTTAACTTTTATGAGCTCTTCAAATAGTGGATTTGGTTTATATGGAGTATCTGTGGATATAAGATTAATGTTACCACACTTAGCTATATTAGGAATAATTATATTTCCAAGTTTAATGTTTAAAGGCAAATCGCAAGTAAGATATTTGATTATTATAGATATAATATATTCAATTTTAATTATTTCTGATATATGGGCATATAGAGGGACAGGCTATGTATTAGAACTTAAGTATTTATTTTTCAAGGATAACTTCAATCCTCTAAATGGAAATCTAATAAATCCATCATTAATAGATATATTTTATATAATAGATATTCCAGTATTAATATATAAATATAAAAAATATCAATATATATCAAAGTTTAAAAGAAATATTAAAGTTGCTTTAATAGGAATTATAGCCTCAATAACAATAGTGGCTTCATATCATTATTTATTCGATATAAAGGGAGTCTTAGATGGACGAATAAAGTTTATTCAGAATGATTGGCAGGCTTCATGGAGTCCAGCTCAAAGATTTTCTAATAGATCACCTATAGGAGATCATTTATACGAAGCTTATAAGACTTTAAGGAAAGTAAATAGTACTGCCAATGAAAATGAAATAAAAGAAATTAACAAATGGTTATTATGGAATAAGGAAGTAACTGAAGATAATGAATATAAATCAATAGCAAGAGGGAAAAATGTTGTATTTCTTCAAATTGAATCATTAGAAAATTTTGTTATAAATAATAAAATTTATGATCAAGAGATAACACCAAATTTGAATAATTTGATAAAGGAAAGTTTATATTTCAGTAATATCCACGAGCAAAATAATGCAGGAAATAGTATTGATATGGATATGATGGCAGCTTCAGGAGTATTACCCTTAGGAGATGTTATAACATATTTAGAATATCCAGAAGTGAAGTATAAATCATTACCAAGGCTTTTAGAAGAGCAAGGGTATAATACAATTTTAAGTCATGCAGAAAGAGCTGGAGATTGGAATTGGGCAGAAGCTGGTAAGTCGGCGGCAGGGTATAATGAAATTTGGGACATAAGACAATATACAATAGATGAATATGCTGGATTTGGTCTATCAGATAGAAGTTTATATACTCAATTTAGTGAAAAACTTTCAAAATTAGAATCACCATTTTTTGCAGTTATTCCTACTTTAACAAGTCATGGACCTTTTGACATAGCTAAAAAGTATAGGGAATTAGATTTACCTAAAGAGTTAGATGAAAATAAATTAGGTGGCTATTTTCAAAGTGTCAAATATGCAGATAAACAAATTGGATTATTTTTTAGTTTATTGGAAAAATATAATTTATTAGATAATACAATAGTTGTAATATACGGGGATCATGGAGGAGTGCATAAATATTATATGGAAGATGTAGAAGCTTCAAATATTCCAGGAGAATGGTGGAAAGAAAAAGACAGTAAAGTTCCTCTTATAGTATATGGCAAGGATATAAAAGAAAAGACTATAGATGTTAATGGGGGGCAAATAGATATAGTTCCAACAGTATCTTATTTATTAGGAATAGATACAAAAGATTATTGTATGGGAAGAAATTTACTTACAACCAAAAGAGATGCTACGGTCATAAAAGATGGAATAATAATAGGAAATCCATCTAAAGAAGAAGAAATAATGCTGAAGGAAGCTTATGACATTGCAGATAAGATAATAAAAAACAACTATTATGTGAATACAAATAAGGTAGATTAATGTTAGGATAATTAGGAGGGGTATTATGAATGAGACATTATACTTGGTTATTCCTTGTTATAATGAAGAAGAAGTTTTAACAGAAACAAGTAGCAGGCTTCTAGAAAAAATGAATTCAATGATAGAAAATAAATATATATCAGAAAAGAGCAAGATATTATTTGTGAATGATGGCTCAAAAGATAAGACATGGGACATAATTGAGAATTTATATGAAGAAAATAAAATATTTAGTGGCGTTAATCTTTCCAGGAACAAGGGACATCAAAATGCATTATTGGCAGGACTTATGACAGCAAAAGAACATGCAGATATGGTTATATCTTTAGATGCAGATTTACAAGATGATATTGATGTAATAGATGAATTTGTTAAGGAATATTATACTGGAAGTGATGTGGTTTATGGAGTTAGAAGTTCAAGAAAAACAGATACCTTCTTTAAAAGAACAACAGCACTTGGTTACTATAAGGTTATGAATAAACTAGGTGTAGATGTTGTTTATAATCATGCAGATTATAGACTTATGAGCAAAAGAGCCTTAGAAGGTTTAAGTGAATTTAAAGAAGTTAACTTATTTTTAAGAGGAATAGTACCGCTAATTGGATATAAGTATTCCATTGTTGAATATGAAAGGCATGAAAGATTTGCAGGAGAATCTAAATATCCCTTAAAAAAAATGTTAGCCTTTGCTTGGGATGGAATAACATCCTTTAGCATAAAGCCTATAAGAATAATTTCAACTTTAGGATTTTCTATATTTATACTTAGCTTAGTAGCATTAGTATATTCCTTATCAGTAAAATTTTTTGGTAGAACTACAACAGGATGGACATCTTTAACAATATCCATTTGGATGATAGGAGGAATACAACTTCTTTCATTAGGAGTTATAGGAGAGTATATAGGAAAAATATATAATGAAACTAAGGCTAGACCAAGATATATTATTAAAGATAAATTAATAAAGAATAAGGAATAAAAGATAAATGAATATAATAAATAAAGTAAAAAATATATTTATAAATAAGGAATTTATATTATTTATAATTATAGGTGTTATAAATACCTTTAATGGAATTGTGTTTTCCTTTATATATTCAAGTTTACTTAATGAAAACTTAGCATTTGTTTTAGGATATATTTCTGGTTTAATAGTTTCATACATTCTAAATAGTTATATAACCTTTAAAGAAAAACTATCCATTACTAAGTTTTTAAAATTTGGAATTTCATATATACCAAATTTTATAATTCAAAATATTGTTGTAATAATAACCTTTAATATTTTAGAATTACATAAATTAGTTGCCTATTGTTTAGCTGCAGTAATAGGAATTCCAGTAACCTTTGTATTATTAAAATTTTTTGCTTTTAAATAAAAAAATATACTATTGCTTACTTGATTTTAAATTCCAAGTCAATGCAATAGTATATTTATTTAGTTTTCCATCTTTTATTTGGCATCCCCCCATATCAAAATATATACTGTAAAATAAATACTTTATAACTAATTTCTATACAAATATAGTACATCTAATTATTAAAATATAGTTAAGAAAGATGCGTTTATTCTTATATAATGTTAATATAAGAATATATTATATTACAATGTGAGGGATGATTATATGCTTAGGGAGTTTGGAGAAAAGTTAATTATGGAAAAAATAATTACTGATGATTTTTTATCAGCAATGCATGAAAATATAAGACCAGTAAACGAATTAATGACTTACTATCGTTGTGCAATAATGGAGGTTGAAACAAAGTTCAATGTATTAAATGAAGAATTTTCAGTACAATATGATAGAAATCCAATAGAAACTATAAAATCTAGACTAAAATCTAATGAAAGCATTTTGAAAAAACTTAAAAGGAAGGAACTACCTTTTTCATTGCAATCAATAGAAGAAAATATAAATGATGTTGCTGGAGTAAGAGTAATTTGCTCCTTTCCAGAAGATATTTATATGCTGGCAGATTGCTTGTTAAATCAAGATGATATTAGACTGATAGAAAGAAAGGATTATATAAAAAATCCTAAAAAAAGTGGATATAGAAGCTTACATCTAATAATAGAAGTACCAATTTTCTTGAAAAATGAAAAGAAATATATGAAGGTAGAAGTTCAACTTAGAACAATAGCTATGGATTTCTGGGCAAGCCTAGAACATAAATTAAAATATAAGAAAAATATTGATTCAGAAGAAATTGAACTATTAGAGAGAGAATTAGTAGAATGTTCAGAGGTTAGTGCTGCCTTAGACAAGCGTATGGAAGAGATAAGAAATAGGATAGAAAAAAAGCTATAATATAAATTTTAATAATAATGAAAAATGCACCTGAAAGAATTATATAATATTTTCAGGTGTATTTTAGAATATAAACATTGTAAAAGAGAAAGAATTAATTAGATACTTTAAAATACTTTAAGGAGTAAATTAATAATGCAAAAAAAGAAGTTGGTGAAAATAGCATTGAGAATATTAGAAATTATAATAGCAATAATTATACTAGTTACAGTATTTATAAATATTAACCCTATATTTGGGGGGAGAATATCAAAAGAAGACAAAAGTGATTATGAAAAACGTGCAGAAAACTATGTAAATGGAAGGTTTATATATCCATCAGAATATGAAATAAAAAATGAGTTTACTGATGATCCTGTATCAAAGAAAGAGAAAGTTCCAAAAGGAGTATTACCATCAGCAAATCCGTCAATTAGCAAGACTTCAAAAGAGGAATTTGCAGTAACATGGTTTGGACATTCAAGTTTATTAATTCAAATGAATGGAATGAATATTCTTATTGATCCTATGTTTTCTGAACGTTCATCACCTATTTCTTTTATGGGGCCAAAGCGATTTAGCAAACCACCAATAAAAATAGAAGAATTACCTGAAATTGATATAGTAATTATTTCTCATGACCACTATGACCACTTAGATATGAAATCAATTAAAGAACTTGATAGTAAAGTAAGTAAATATATAGTACCCCTAGGAGTAAATAAACATTTGGAACGTTGGAAGATTGATAAAAGTAAGATTCAAGATATGGCATGGTGGGAAGAATTTGAAGTAGATGGATTAACAATAGCCTGTACTCCGGCTAGACATTTTTCTAATAGAAAGGGTTTCAATATTAATAGGACACTTTATGCTTCTTGGGTATTAAAGAATGAGAACTACCAAGTATATGAAAGTGGTGATGGTGGTTTTGGGGGACATTTTAAGGAAATACGTGAAAGGTATGGTGACTTTGATATCGCTATTATGGAAAATGGACAGTATAATATGAAGTGGCATAGCAGTCACATGTTTCCAGAAGAAGCAGCTGAAACTGCAAAAATATTAGGAGCAAAAAAGGCTATGCCTATCCATTGGGGAGCCTTTGTATTATCAGATCATGGTTGGGATGACTCAGTAGAAAGATTTGTAAAAGCTTCTGAAAAGCTTGATACTGAGGTAATTACCCCTAAAATTGGAGAAACTGTATATTTAGATAAATATTTAAATTACCAAGAAAAATGGTGGCAATATATTGAATAAAAGTAATGGGAATGAAATTGTGTTTATGATAAATAGAGCGAATAAAATGGAAACAAGTAGATGTATAATACAACTTTTAAAACAAGATGATTACAATGATGTTAAGGAATTATATCTTGATAATAGAGTTAGAGAGTTTCTTGGTGGAGTGGTTTCTATTGAAAAATATAGCAATAGCTTTATAGAGATGATAAATGCTACAGATGATTCCTTATATTGGGTTATAAGATTAAAGAGTACTAATGATTTTATAGGATTAATATCTATAGATGAACATCATGATGGGATATATAAGGAACTTTCATATCAATTTATTCCGGAATATTGGGGGAATGGGTATGTTTTAGAAGTAACTAAGGAAATTATAAACTTTGTATCTAAAGAGTTAAATATTAAAAGGATTGTATCAGAAACACAAGTTGCTAACAAAGCATCATGTAGAT
The DNA here is from genome assembly GCF_001010885.1 of Clostridium sp. C8. Classification (NCBI taxonomy): domain Bacteria; kingdom Bacillati; phylum Bacillota; class Clostridia; order Eubacteriales; family Clostridiaceae; genus Clostridium; species Clostridium sp. C8. The sequence goes on from NZ_LBMX01000012.1 coordinate 25,038, forward strand.
TCTTAAGTAAATTAGGTATGAAAGTAATTGATAAGGTATATAGGTTTAATTCGGAACAATATATTTTTTTATTAGAAATAGAATAATAATTAATAAAGTATGATATAAGAAAGGGACTGCCTTAGCAGCCTCAAATAAAGAATTTAGAATGTAAAATGTAGAATTATTAAAGTAATTTGAAACAAATTACTAAAGATATATTTATTTTAGCAACTCCTTAATTTTACATTTTTAATTATTAATTTTACATTGTGCAACAGCCTCTTCTAAAACTTTTCCAATAGAATCATGAATAACTAAATTAGCCTTATTATCAGCAGAAGTGGTACTCTTATTTATAAGAATAAGATTTTTACCTCTAAAGTAATTTATAAGTCCAGCAGCTGGATAAACTACAAGAGAAGTACCGCCAATTATTAAAGTATCTGCTTTAGATATAGCTTCAACAGCACCTCTAATAGTAGCATCATCTAAACCTTCCTCATAAAGAACAACATCAGGTTTAACTCTTCCACCACATTTTGTACAAGTAGGAACTCCTTTTGATTCTAGGATAAATTTTTCATCATAAAAGGCATTACAGCTGATACAATAATTTCTTAATACAGATCCATGTAATTCAAAAACATTTTTGCTTCCAGCTTCTTGGTGAAGTCCATCTATATTTTGAGTTATAACTGCCTTTAATTTTCCCATTTCTTCAAGTTTAGCTAATGCTATATGAGCTTTGTTAGGCCTAGCTTCAGGATAAATAAGTTTAGCTTTGTAAAAATTGAAGAATTCCTCAGGGTACCTAATGTAAAAGCTATGAGAAACTAATTGTTCAGGAGTAAAAGTTATATTAAGCTTTTCATTAAATAATCCATTGGAACTTCTAAAGTCTGGAATACCTGATTCTGTACTTACGCCTGCTCCTCCAAAGAAGACTATGTTATCACTCTCATTTATTATTTGAGTTAATTTATATATATTATTTTCCATAAAATCATCTCCAACATTATTTTTATTTATTATATCATAGGATAACTATATTTCATTATTTGTATTCTGATATAATTATAGTAGATTAAAAAGTAATTTATAAAATGAATAATTGACATTGAGTATGTTTTACTCCGTAAAACTTAAATTTAGATAAACAATTTGGACAAATTTGAGCAAACTTAGCTAGGATTTATAAATTTTAATACCTTACAATAAATACATGAGGTGAGATAAAGATGGATTGTATCCAAAGTATACAAAAATCAATTGACTATATGGAAAGTAACATTTTAGAAGACATTAATTATGAGGATGTAGCAAGATATGTTTACATGTCAAATTATCATTTTCATAGATTATTTAGCATGATAACAGGTATAACGGCTAACGAATATATAAGAAAAAGACGATTGTCTATGGCTGGACAAGAAATTTCTATGTCGGATGCTAAAGTTTTAGATATTTCATTAAAGTATGGATATGATTCTCCAGAGAGTTTTTCGAAAGCATTTATGAGATTCCATGGAGTAACCCCCAGTATAGCAAGACGTTCTGGAATGGAATTAAAATCTTTTAATCGCCTTATAATAAAAATTTCATTGGAAGGTGGAACAATTATGGATTATAAGATTGTAAAAAAAGAGAGTTTTAAGTTACTAACAAAGGTTAAGGAGTTTAGAGTTGAGTCAATTTCAGAAGAAGATAATAGGGATATACCTAATTTTTGGAATGAATGTGCAGAAAGTGGAGTTCTAAAGCAGTTAAAAAGTAATACAAAAAAACAGGACATTTATGGAGCTTGTAAGCCTATATCTAAAGAAAGTAAATATTTTGATTATGGAATCGCTATGGAATATTGTGGTGGTGATATACCAGAAGGATTTGTGGTATGGGATGTAAAGCCAACATTATGGGGAGTTTTTAAGTGCATAGGAGAAGATGAAAAATGTATTGGTGAAATGTGGAATAGAATATTTAATGAATTTCTACCAGGTTCAGAATATGTTATGTTAGATGATATTGATTTTGAATTATATAAAGAAGAAAATAATACAGATTGCTTTTGTGAGATATGGATACCAGTTGAAAAGAAATAAATAAAGTGGAGCTGTTGTGTAGACAGCTCCATTTTATTTTATATTTAATGGTAGATTAATAGATTTATTATTTATTAATAGCAATGATAAAATAAAGTTCTATATGGATAAAAATGTATAATGATATGGTATAATTATATAACTATATTATAGAGCAAACAAAGTATTAGAATATAAAAGGATGGTGGAGAAATAGATGAAAAATAAAGAAAAGGCATTATTAGGTATAACATGTTTTTTAGGAGGTGTTGTAGCTGGTTTTTTAATTGCACCAATAAAGAAAGGTATATACTGTGGAAATAACTGTGGAAATCATGTTTCGAACACAGAAGATTTAAAGAAAATCGCGGGAAATGATTTAGAGAAATATGTAAATGAGATAAATAATTAGCTTATATAGGAAGAGGACTATGAATGCACAAAGGAGGCTAAGATATGAATAGGGTTATAATTATTGGATGTGGTGGAAGTGGAAAATCTACATTAGCTAGAAATTTATCTAAAAAAACTAGTCTACCAGTGATTCATCTTGATAAAATTTTTTGGAAAGAAGGCTGGGTAAATATTTCAAGAGAAGAGTTTAATGCTTTTCTTAAAGAAGAATTAAAAAAAGATAAATGGATAATAGACGGTAACTATGATAGAACTTTAAAAGAAAGACTTAAAGCCTGTGATACTGTAATATATTTAGACTATTCAAGAATAACCTGCATATGTGGTGTAATAAAAAGAACTTTATTAAATTATGGCAAGGTTAGACCGGATATGTCAGAGGGATGCCCAGAGAGATTTGATATGGAATTTATGAAATGGATATGGAATTTTAATAAAAATCATAGAGATGATTTTTATAATATTCTGAAAGCGGAAAGAGAAAAATCTGTATATATTTTTAATAACAGAAAAGATTGCAATAAGTTTTTGAATAGTATAAATGTAGATTAAAAGAAGGGGTAAATTTAATATTAAATTACTCCTTTATCTAATCTGTAAAGATTTATTTATCATAAGCTTAAGCAATATATTAAAAAGAATAATAAGGATGTTAATAATAAAATTATAGATAAATCTATTCTAAGTGAACTGTTGTTATTTTCCAAAATATCACCTCATTGAAATTATATCCAGTTCATAGAGTTATAATCAAAATTTATAAAAGTAATTGAAAAGTATATTCTAAATATAAATTTTATATTGTATTATTAATTGAATAAAAAAATAAAAAAAATCTCAAAAAAACATTTACATTTAAAAAAACATATGATATTATAAGTACATAAATAAATAAGTAGTGTGTTACTGGTTATGCAGGCAAGGACTAAAAATATTATAGATATATCTATATCTATAAGGTTTTGGTCCTTTTTTTATTTTTTAATATTATTTATAAAAAGCTTCATAACTTTAATCTTAAATGGAAATAATAAATCCATAGTAGCATGAACTACTGTAGTAATCTATTTTTATTAATATAAATTTTTAAGGAGGAATTATAAATGCTACAATTTTTACAAAGAATAGGTAAAGCTATCATGCTTCCAATAGCAGCTTTACCAATAGCAGGTATTTTATTAGGAGTTGGTGGTGCTTTACTAGGAATAGCAGGACTTGACAATCCACCAGCAGTTTATCAACCACTTATATCTTTTGTTACTATTCCAGCTGTAACTGCAATATTAACAATAATGAAAAACATTGGAGATATAATATTTGGTAACTTACCTTTATTATTTGCAGTAGGTGTTGCTGTTGGACTAGCTAAAAAGGATAAAGGAACAGCTGCATTAGCTTCAGTATTTGGTTTCATAGTTATGAACCAAGTTATTTCTACAATGTTAACTTTAGGATTAACTCAATTAGGTGTTGTTACTCCTACAGAGGTTGGTGCATATGGTACTTATGTAACTACTAACTTAGGTATATTTACATTAAATATGTCAGTATTTGGTGGTATTATAACAGGTATAGTTACAGCAATATTACACAATAAATATCATACAATACAATTACCACAAGTTATTGGATTCTTCTCAGGATCAAGATTTGTTCCTATAGTAACATCATTAGCAATGGCATTAGTTGGAGCAGTTTTAGCATTCTTATGGCCAATAGTTCAAAATGGTATAGGAGTACTTTCTGAATTAGTTAGAAATGCAGGAGCAATTGGAACATTCTTCTATGGAGTTATTGAAAGAGCGTTAATTCCATTTGGATTACACCATGTATTCTATACACCATTCTGGTTTGGATCATTTGTTGAAGGAAAGATATTAGTAGATGGAACATGGCAAACAGTTGCAGGAGCTAACACAGCTTACTTTACTCAATTATCAAGTATGGGTAGCTTAGTTGGAGCTTCATCAGCAGATATGGCAACGATAGTTTCAGGTACAACAAGATTTATGGCTGGTAAATTCCCATTCATGATATTTGGTCTTCCAGCAGCTGCTTTAGCAATGTATAGAACAGCAGCTCCAAGTAAGAAAAAAGTTGTTGGATCATTATTAGTATCAGCAGCAGTAACAGCAATGTTAACAGGTATTACTGAACCAATCGAATTTACATTCTTATTCGTTGCTCCAGTATTATACGGAGTACACTGTTTATTAGCAGGTTTATCATTCATGTTAATGGATATACTAAATGTATTCATAGGTATGACATTCTCAGGTGGTATAATAGACTTCACATTATTTGGTTTATTACCAGCGGGAGCAGGAGTACCAACTAACTGGATAATGGCTGTAATTGTTGGTCTAGTATATGCAGTAGTTTATTACTTCTTATTCTTATTCATCATTAAGAAGTTCAACTTAAAAACTCCAGGTAGAGATGAAAATGAAGAAGAAACTAAACTTTATACTAAAGCAGATTATCAAGAAAAAGCTGGAATTCCTCAAGCTGATATAAAAGAAGCTTCAAAGGGTAAAAGCAATGAAATAGTTGAAAAGGCTCCAGCAGTTTTAGAAGCATTAGGTGGAGAAGCAAATATAGTTAGTGTTGATGCTTGTATAACTAGATTAAGAGTTGAAGTAAAAGATAAAGCAAATGTAAATAAAGACAAATTAAAATCATTAGGTGCAGCTGGCGTTGTTGAAGTTGGTAATGGAATTCAAGCTATTTTCGGAGCTAAAGCAGATGCATATAAAAATGAAATTAAGAACATCCTAGATATGGATTAATATAAATTGAATTTCCCTATAAATAAAGAATCATTAGCTTAGCTAATGACTTCTAGACTGCTGATAAGTATCAGCAGTCTTTTTTTGTATAAAATTTTTTATTTCTTATTGACTTACATTTTAAAGGATAATATAATTTGTGTATACAAATAGTATATACAAATTATTAATTTATATAAAAAGATTTATAAGTAAAATAATTATATAAAGAATTTAAGGTTTATTATAATGTAAGGGAGATTTTATATGGGGACAAAAGTCGGGTTTTCTCAAGTAAATATAACACCAGAAATTGGAGTGTTACTTTCAGGGTATGATAATTTTAGGCCTTCAAAAGGTATCCATGATGATTTATTTGCAAGAATATTAATAATTGACAATAATGAAGAATTATTATGCTTTATACAAATGGATACACTTTGTGTAGATAATTATTTTATTCAAGAATTACATGATAAAATTAAACACTTAGGAATAAAAAGAGGAAATTTAATTGTGGGAGCTACACACACTCACTCTGGACCTAAGGGAGTTTCTGATAATATAAATGGAATACTTAATGGATTAGAAGAAATATTTGGAGAATACAATAAAAATTTAGTTGAAGATTCTATTAATAAATTAATAGAAGGAGTAAGGGGAGCACTAGATAATAGAGAAAATTGTGAAATACAAATAGGAATTTCAAATGTTTATAATGTATGTAGTGAAAGGCATAATATTAAATTTCCTTGGGATACAGAATTATTTACAATTGAATTTTTACTTAATAATGGTAAAAAAGTATTAATGTATAATTTTTCATGTCATCCAACAATAATGAACCAGCAAAATTTATATATTACAGCGGATCTTCCTTCTGGTGTATTAAAGCATTTAGGGAATTCATACGATATGATTACTTTTACTAATGGAAGTGCTGGTGATATAAGTACTAGATTTACAAGAAAAGAATCATCATTTGATGAAGTAGATAGGCTTGGAAAAAATTTATCAGATGCAATTAAAAGTAGTTTAAGCAATCCTATATATAAAGGGCCTATAAATAATATACAAGTTAAAAATTATAATTTAGATTTAGAAATTAAAGATTTAGATAGTGTTGAAGAAGCTCAAAAAATATTATATGAGTTAGAAAAGAAATTAGAAGAAGTTAAGAAAAAAGAAATCTCTTATAATGATTTAAGAGTAATAGAATCTCAATATGAAGGGGCTTGCACAAATTTAAAATTTGCTAAAAATATAGGTAAAATGGATAAGCTAAATGTAGAAATAAATATAATAAAAATAAATAATTGGAATTTAATAACAGTACCTGGGGAACTTTTTTCAAGCTTAGGCAAGAAGATAAAGGAAGTTGGTAATAATATAATTTTAGGATATACCAATGGATATTATTTATATTTTGCTGATGAAAAATCTTTTGATAATAAATGCTATGAAGCTTCCTCAAGTATTATAAAAAGAGGACAAGGGGAAAAGATGATTTCTTTTATATTAGAAAAGCTAAAACAAGATTTTGATAATAAATAAAATATAAAGATTTTAAAAAGAAAATAGTGTAAAAAAATTTTACGCTAACTAAATTATGTAGGGGGTATATAAATGATAATAAACAAGTATTTAGATTTTGTAATTTCAAAACTAAAAGAAGTACAACAAACTCAAAGTCAAAATATAGAGAAGGCAGCAGACTTAATAGTAGAATCTTGTAAAAAGGGTGGAAGATTTTATGTATTTGGCTCAGGGCACTCTCATATGGTAGCTGAAGAATTATATATTCGTGCTGGAGGATTAGCATATGTACAAGGGATATTACCTCCAGAATTAATGTTACATGAAATGCCTAATAAAAGCACATATTTAGAACGATTAGATGGATATTCAAAAAGCATTCTAGATTTATATAAAGTAAATAAAAATGATACTATAATGGTTGTTTCTAATTCAGGAAGAAATAATGTACCTGTTGAAATGTGTTTATATTCAAAGGAAATAGGAGCAAGTGTTATTGCATTAACATCTCTTAAACATTCTACTAAAGTTGAATCAAGACATAAGTCAGGAAAAAATATGTATCAAATAGCAGATGTAGTAATAGATAATTGCGCTGAAAAAGGTGACGCTGCATTTTATGTAGAAGGATTTGATGTACCTATAGGAGCAACTTCAGATGCAACAGGTATAGCAATAGCTCAAGCTATAATAGCAGCTGTTATTGATAAATTAGTAAAGGCAGGAATAGAACCACCAGTATTTAAAAGTTCCAATTTAGATGGAGCAGATGAGTATAATAATGAATTATTCAATAGATATTATTAATATTTAAGATAAGTATTATATAGATTATATTATATTTGAACTAATGTTTAATAATATGCTATATTAATATAAAACATAGGCAAAAGATATAGAATTATATTAATTTAAAAGCAGGTGACTAGATAATGAAAGAATCAGGAAAGCCTATTTATAAAGAAATTATTGATTATATAAAGAATGAAATAAAAGATGGAAGGTATGAAAAAGGAGAAATTATTCCTACAGAAGAGGAATTCTGTACTCTTTTTAATACAAGTCGTATGACAGTAAGAAGGGCTATTGATGATTTAGTTAGTAAGGGGATGTTAACTCGTATAAGGGGTAAAGGAACTTTTGTGGCTAAGTTCAATATTGAAAAAACAATGAACTCTGTTTCTAAGGGATGGAGCGAAACAATGGAAGCTTTAGGTTTTAAAACTTCCTCAAAAATTTTAATGTTTGATAAAGTTAAAGCTGATAATTATATTGCAGATAATTTAAAAATACCTGTAAATAGTGAAGTTTACGTTTTGGAAAGATTAAGGTATGCAGATAATAATCCAGTAGTAATAGAAAAAATATTTATATCATCTGATAGGTTTCCTGATCTCGATCAATATGTTCTTGAGAATGAATCAGTTTATAATGTATTGAGAAAAAAATATAATATTAAGATAAATCATTCTTATCAAAAATTAAAAGCAGTAGAATTATTAGGAGAAAAAGCTAAATTCTTTTCAGATACAGGAAAAGCAATTGTCATTGAGATAATTACCACAAATTATGATCAATATTCTAAACCTATAGAATTTGGTATAGATTATGTAAATAGTGAGGTTTATTCTTTAAGATATGTAATTAAGGAATAAAGATATTATTTCAAATTACGGATGAATTTAATTTTTAAATTTAAGAATTTTTACAAAATAGAAAAAGGCTATACTTCTGACTAAGCTAAATTACATTAAATAAGTGTGATTTATTAGTTAGAAGGATAGCCTTATTATATTAAGGATTTTTATATTAACCATAAAATTAAATATATAATTATTCAAGATTAATAAAAAGAAAATTGATACTACTAGAAACTTAGTTATAATTATATTAAAGGGAGGTCTGAATATGGATATAGGAATATTAGGCTATGGCGGAGTAGCTAAAGCTTTAATAAAATTATTACAAGATAAAAAAGATACATTAAAATCTATGAATTTAGATATAAAAATAAAATATATAATAAAAAGTGATGGTGGAATTTACAATAATAATGGAATAGATATTGAAGAAATTATAAAAAATAATTTTAATTTAAAAACATATAAAGATAAGTTTGATGAAAATATAAATATAAATACTATTATAAAAAATAAAGATATAGATACTTTAGTAGAACTAACAAACACTAATATAGAGACAGGCGAACCAGGATTAACTCATATAAAATTAGCACTAGAAAATTCTATTAATGTAGTAACAGGAAATAAAGGACCAATACTATTACAATATAAAAATCTAAAAAATTTGGCGAATAGAAATAAAGTTAACCTTGGTATAGGATGTACAACGGGAGGTGCACTTCCATCCATAAATGTTGGTACTTTTGATTTAGCTGGAGCAGAGATACTAGCAATTGAAGGGATATTAAATGGAACAAGCAATTATATTTTAAGTGAAATGTATGAAAATGAAATTGAATATGGTGAAGCTTTAAATAAGGCAATAGGCTTTGGAATTGCAGAAGCAAACTATAATTTAGATGTACAAGGTTATGATACCGCATCAAAAATATTAATATTAGCAAATGCTATTATGAATTCTGATTTAAGTATTAAAGATATTGATATAAAGGGAATAGATTTATTAGATAAGAATTTAATAATGAATGAAAAAAAGAGAGGTAATAAAATTAAGTTAATAGGAAAAGTATATAAAGAAGGTAGTCAAATAAAAGCATATGTAAGACCAGAAGTAATATGTAAAAGTCATCCTTTATACTGTGTAGATGATAAAAATAAAGGTGTATTTTATAGTACCGATACATTAGGGGATATTAGTGTAATAGGTGGTGCATCAGGAACAATGAATGCAGCAGCATCTATATTGAGAGACATTATAAATATAAATTGCGAAGCATTTTTCAGTTCACAGCGCACAGTTCACAGTTCACAGTTTTTGGAATAAAGTAACAGGGAACAGGTTATGATATAAATTGCAAAGCAATTTATAAATGAAAGAATGAAAAAATTAAGGTTATTTTGCTACACAAAACTAACTACTGTCCCTAAGCTTACCTTGAAGTAGATGTTTCTTAATTTTTAATTATAGTTTACATCTAGTACTTGTTACCTGATACTTGTTCCCTGTTACCTAAAAAAATAAAACAACTGTGCACTGTGCCTTGTGAACTGCAAACTAAAAATTTTGCTTCGCAAAATTTTACAATGGCAACTTTAGGTTGACAAAAAGCAAATAGTAATTGGTAGTATAATACACTTGTATAGGGTATTTTTTTTATAGAGGTGATAAAAATGAAGTTTTCAGAAAAGTTACAGTCCTTGAGAAAGGGAAAAGGATTATCGCAAGAAAAGTTAGCGGAATTATTAGATGTATCTAGACAAGCGGTTTCTAAGTGGGAGTCTGGTCAAACCTATCCTGAAATAGAAAAGTTAATAGTATTATGTGATTTGTTTGAAATAACATTAGATGAGCTAGTAAGAGATAGAGATAGTATGGTTAATGATACAGTTATTAAAGAAATTAATCTAGAAGATAAAAGCAGTAATGAATATGAAGAAAAAGACGAAAATAAAGAAACTGGTGAAAATAAAGAATTAGATGAAAATGAAGAAAAGGATGAATTGATAATATTAGGAGGGTTTATCGCTGGAACAGCAATTGGATTACTTACAAATAATTTAATGTTAGGAACAGTCGTAGCCTTTTTAGGATTAGGATTATCATATATTATAAAAGGAATTAAAATTTAGATGGCATAAGTTGCAATAGATATTTTTAGGAGAATAATATGAAAAAAGAAGAGAAAAAGATTTTAAGAAATAAAATATTATCAATAAGAGATTCACTAAATAGGAATGAAAAAGAAATAATGGATAATGAAATATTTAATAAGTTAAAAAATACGGAGTTATATAAGAATGCTAGAAACATATTTATTTATATTAGTTTTAGTAATGAAATAAATACAATAAATATAATAAAAAAAGCTTTAGAAGATAAAAAGGATGTTTTTATTCCTAAAATATATAAAACTAATAAATCAATGAAAGCAATAAAGTTAAACTCCTTTGATGATTTAAGGAAAAATTCAATGGGAATATTAGAGCCAATAGATGATTCTAAATATATTGAAAAAGAAAATATAGATTTAATAGTAGTACCAGGAGTTGTTTTTGATAAAGATTGCAATAGAATAGGCTATGGGGGAGGATATTACGATAGATATTTAAAGGATATAGCTTATAAAAATAATAAAGTTGTCTTAGCTTATGATCTTCAAGTAATTGATAAAATAGAAAATGAAAAACACGATATTAAAGTAGATTATATAATAACTAATACAAAAATTATAAAAAATTATAAATAATAGTTGAAAATTAGAAAAATATAGTGTATTATAAATTATAATTAAATAGATAAAGACTTTATTAAGAATGGTGGAGGGACTGGCCCTATGAAACCTAGCAACCTACGAAATATAAAAATATTTATAGATTAGTGTGGTGCTAAATCCTGCAAGCTACTGCTTGGCAAATAAGGTATTTCATTAAATTTGTTAATGAATAGTTTAGTATTTTTAGGTTGCTTCTTATTTTTATGAAGTAACTTTTTTTATTTTATTAAAAAATAATATCTAAAAGTATAAGCAATAAGCAATTATATTAAAAAGGGGGCTTTTAATATGACAAATCAATGGAAAAAAGGGACAATATGCATTCAAGGAGGGTATGCACCAAAGGCTGGAGAGCCAAGGGTATTACCGATATTTCAAACAGCGACATATAAATATGATGATCCTGATCAATTAGAAAAGTTATTTAATTTGGGGGCTGAAGGACATCTATATAGCAGAATATCAAATCCAACAGTGGGAGCATTGGAAGAAAAGTTTGCTAAACTGCAAGGTGGTATTGGGGCAGTAGCTACCTCATCAGGACAAGCAGCTTTATTATATGCAATATTAAATATATGCAGCGCTGGAGATCATGTTATATCATCAGCGAGTTTATATGGGGGAACTGTCAACTTATTTACAGTAAATCTTAAAAAAATGGGAATAGATGTTACTTTTGTAGATCCAGAAGCAAGCCAAGAAGAAATACTTTCATGTGCAAAGGATAATACTAAAGTAATATATGGAGAAACAATAGGAAATCCAGGATTAGATATATTAGATTTTGATAAATTTGCAGATGTTTCAAAAAGGTTAGAAATTCCATTTATAGTAGATAACACAGTGGGAACGCCATACTTATGTAATCCATTTGAACATGGAGCTAATGTAGTAGTGCATTCCACAACAAAATATGCAGATGGTCATGCTCAAAGTATTGGTGGAATAGTAGTTGATGGTGGAAATTTTAACTGGGCAAATGGAAAATTTAAAGATTTCACAGAACCAGATGCAAGTTATCATGGGTTAAGGTATGTAGAAAGCTTTGGAAATGCAGCATATATAACAAAATTAAGAGTTACATTAGGACGAGATTTAGGGGCGTGCCAAAGTCCCTTTAATGCTTATTTAACTAACTTAGGGCTAGAAACTCTTCATTTAAGAATGGAAAGACATTCACAAAATGCTTTAGATTTAGCAAAATGGTTAGAAAAACATCCTAAAATAAGATGGGTTAATTATCCATATATTGAAACGAGCTCTCAATATGATAAAGCAAAAAAATATTTAAAAGGTGGAGGAAGTGGATTATTAACTTTTGGAATAAATGGCGGTATAGAGGATGCAAAAAGGTTTGCAAAATCATTAAATTTAGTAGCATTAGTAGTAACATTAGGTGATGTAAGAAGCTGCCTTTTACATCCAGCAACAACTACTCATAGTCAATTATCTGAAAAAGAACAGATAGCAAGTGGAGTAACTCCTGATTTGATGAGAGTATCAATTGGAGTAGAAGATATAAGAGATATAATCTCAGACTTTGAACAAGCATTAGAATCAATATAGAGAATTTTATAAAGCTACTATTCTATATACATTATGTAGAATAGTAGCTTTTTTTTCAAATTTAATATTATTGAGAGTATTCAAATAGGCAGATAAGCTTATTTACAGCAATAAGTATATATTTTAAGACTTTGATGAATATAAATAGGGTAGAAATCCATGAATACTTGATAAACATGAGTAAAAGTTGTAACATATTAATAAGTAAAAATTAAGTCGATATATATGATGAATAAAATTTAATTCATTATTATAAAAATAGAGAACATTCTATTTGTAAAGGAGGAGTAGTAGCAATGAATATTTTAATCGGAATCTTAATACCTTTTGTAGGTACGTCTTTAGGTGCTGCTTGTGTATATTTAATGAAGAAAGAAATGAATAAAAAAGTTAATAAAATACTTCTTGGATTTGCATCAGGAGTTATGATAGCAGCATCAGTATGGTCATTAATTATTCCTTCAATAGATATCTCTAAAGACATGGGAAAATTATCATTTATTCCAGCTGCTGTTGGAATACTTGTCGGTATTATGTTTTTATATTCTTTAGATAAAATCATTCCACATATACATGTTGATGGTAAGAATGAAGAGGGATCAAAAAACTATAAATTAAGTAAAACTACAAAACTGGTATTATCAGTAGTAATTCATAATATTCCAGAAGGAATGGCTATAGGAATTGTTTTTGCAGCAGTTATGAATGAAGGTGGAGCAATAACTATTGCATCGGCTCTCGCTCTTTCTATAGGAATAGCAATTCAAAACTTCCCAGAGGGGGCAATAATATCAATGCCTATTAGAAGTGAAGGATTAAGCAAAAATAAAGCTTTTCTTTATGGAGCTTTATCTGGAATAGTAGAACCTATAGCAGCAGTAATAACTATAATATTTTCTAGTGTTGTTTCACCAATTATGCCATATCTTCTTTCTTTTGCGGCAGGAGCCATGATTTTTGTTGTAGTTGAAGAATTAATACCAGAAGCTGCAGAAGATAATTTTTCAGATATTAGTGCAATAGCTTTTTCTATAGGATTTGTAATTATGATGATTTTAGATGTAGCACTATCATAATTAAATAAATTAATTTACATTAGCATAAGGAGTGTTTTTATGTTTAATAAAGAAGAATTTCAAATTCTTAATGAAGCATTAAAGTTATATGAAGAAAAGACTACAAAGCAATTAGAATCTAGTGTTAATAATAAGGAAAAAATGGTTTCTTATAATAGAAAGCAAAAGAAAATATGGTTACTTCAAAATAAGATGAAAAAGCTTATTGAAGAAAATAAATAGAAGTCTTTTCATAAATATAATTTAATGTTAAAAGGAGATTAATATGACCGAGAAAGAAAAGATGTTAAAAGGTGATTGGTATGTGTCTTTAGGGGATGAGTTGTTTAATGATAGACAGCATGCAAATGAAGTTATGTTTGAATATAATTCATTACACCCAAAAGAAATAGAAAAAAGAATGAATTTGCTTAGGGGATTATTTGGACATACGCCTGAAGAGTTCTATATAGAACAACCATTTAGATGTGCTTATGGATATAATATACATTGGGGCGAAAAATCCTTTGCAAATTATAATTGCACAATATTAGATTGTGGAAAAGTTACTATAGGAAAAAATGTTATGATTGGGCCTAATGTAAACATATTTACAGCTAATCATGCACTTTCAGTTGAAGAGAGAATGAAAGATTTAGAGTATGCAGATCCGGTAGAGATATGTGATGGGGTTTGGATAGGTGGTGGGACTACTATTAATCCAGGGGTAAGAATAGGAAAAAACTCGGTTATTGGGTCAGGAAGTGTTGTAACTAAGAGCATTCCAGGTAATGTATTAGCTGCGGGTAACCCTTGTAGAGTAATAAGAACTTTAGATAAATAGCCAAAGAATAGTTTTGCAAGATGATGATAGTTTCTGAGAGTTATAATTTAATAGAAGTAATGAAAAAAGAAGGCATTTGAAATTAATCAAATACCTTCTTTTTTATTACTTTTCTTTATTAGCTATTTCTAATATTAATCTATTTTTTAATTCGGAAACTTGAAGAGCACCTTCTTCTCCATTTTTTCTACTTCTTACTGAAGCCTCATTATTCGCAGCTTCTTTTTCACCAACAACTAATATATAAGGTATTCTTTCAAGTCTAGCTTCTCTAATCTTATAACCAATTTTTTCAGCTCTATAATCCCCATTTATTCTTATGCCTGCGTTTTTGAAATCTTTAACTATTGATTCAGCATAATCATTATATTTATCTGATATAGGAAGTACTATAGCTTGAGTTGGACATAACCAAGTTGGTAATGCTCCAGCATATTTTTCTATAAGCATAGCTAAAGTTCTTTCGTAACATCCAATTGAAGATCTATGAACTATATAAGGATATTTTTTATCACCATTTTTGTCTATATAAGTCATTCCAAATCTACTAGCAAGAGCAAAATCAATTTGAACTGTTATTATTGTATCTTCTTTACCATGAACATTCTTAAATTGTATATCAAGCTTTGGTCCGTAGAATGCAGCTTCATCATCAGCTTCAACATAATCAATACCAAGATGATTTAGTATATCTCTCATTATATTTTGAGTGTTATTCCAAGCTTCAGGATCATTTATATATTTTTCAGTATTATTAGGATCCCATTTTGAGAATCTATAAGATATATCTTTATCTATTCCAAGAGTAGTCATAATATGATTTATTAAATCAACACAGCCTTTAAATTCTTCTTCAAGTTGTTCAGGTGTACATACAATGTGCCCATCAGCAAGGGTAAATTGTCTTACTCTTATAAGTCCATGCATTTCACCAGAAGATTCATTTCTAAATAGAGTTGAAGTTTCAGCAAATCTTACTGGTAAGTCTCTATAACTGTGTTGAGTTGCATTATATATTGAATATTGGAAAGGACAAGTCATAGGTCTTAGTGCCATAACTTCAGTATCCTTTTCTTCATCTCCTAACACAAACATTCCATCTTTATAGTGATCCCAGTGACCAGAAACTTTATATAAATCACTTTTAGCCATTAAAGGAGTTTTAGTTAATACATAACCTCTTTTTTCTTCTTCATCTTCAACCCATCTTTGAAGAAGTTGTATTATTTTAGCTCCCTTTGGCATTAATAAAGGTAATCCTTGACCGACATTTTCATCAGTAGTAAATATACCTAATTCTCTTCCTAACTTATTATGATCTCTTCTTTTAGCTTCTTCTAAGGCTTCTAAGTGAGCATCTAAATCAGATTTTTTTAGGAATGCAGTTCCATATATTCTTGAAAGCATTTTATTCTTTTCATTACCCTTCCAGTAAGCACCAGCGCTTCTAAGAAGTTTAACTGCTTTAACAGGTTTTAAAGATATTAGGTGTGGTCCAGCACATAAATCAATAAAGTCACCCATTTTATAGAAAGATATAACTTCATTTTCATCTAAATCATTTATTAGCTCAACTTTATAGGATTCATTAGCTTCTTCCATAAGTTTTAAAGCTTCAGATCTTGGTAGTTCAAATCTTTCAATTGAAGGATTTTCTTTTATTATTTTTCTCATTTCATCTTCTATCTTTATTAAATCATCAGCACTAAATGACTTTTCTACATCAAAGTCATAGTAGAAGCCATCATTTATTGCCGGTCCTATAGCTAACTTTGTATTTGGATATAATCTTTTAACAGCGTATGCTAAAACATGAGATACACTATGTCTTAATGCATCTTTCCCTTCTTGTGAGTCAAATGTACAAATAGCAAGTTCACTATCCTCATTTACTGTATGACGTAAGTCAACCACCTTTCCATTAACTATTCCACAGCAAGCATTTCTAGCTAAACCTTCGCTAATTGATTTAGCTATGTCTAAAACAGAAATACCAGCTTCAACTTCTTTTATTGATCCATCTTTTAAAGTAATTTTAATCATTTTATTTTCTCCTTCCATGTTAAATAAATAAAATATCGCAATTGCGATTTATGGTTCATTAGCCTTAAAATAATATTTTTATAAATAAAAAAGCCCTCATCCCTTCAAAATAATAGAAGGGACGAGAGCATTAAATTCTTAATTTCCCGCGGTTCCACCCTAATTTGCCTAAAGTTAGGCCACTTAAGATATCGTAACGTGATATAAACGGACTTTATTAAAGTCACTCAGAGGCGGTTTTCAACTAGATTCAAATAAGATAATTTCACCAAATATATCCCTCTCTGAAAATGAAAATTAGTTTACTCTTCTCTTCAACGTGTTAAAATATTTAATATTAATTATAATTATATAATATGTTAATGTCAATAAAAAGAATACAGTAAAAAATAATAATATAAAATATTTTATTATTGATTTAAAAATATTTTTTCTATATAATGTTAATATAAGGTATGCAGATGTGGCGGAATTGGCAGACGCACTAGACTTAGGATCTAGCGCCATTGGCGTGGGGGTTCGACTCCCTTCATCTGCACCATATTAAATCTTAAAATAATTGTATATGCGGAAGTGACTCAACGGTAGAGTGTCACCTTGCCAAGGTGAAAGTTGCGGGTTCGAATCCCGTCTTCCGCTCCAAAAATAGACTTTAATTTTAATATTAAAGTCTATTTTTTTATTCTTTAGAAATTTATAAAAAGATTACCCTTTGAATAACTTCTTATAAATTTATTCCTTAAGCTTTTTATATTAATTAAATTGAAATAATTACTATCTGAATATAAAGTTAAAATTTAGCTAATATTAATACTATTGAAAAGACGTTCTAATTCTAACTCTTTAAGCATAGCATAGGAGTAGAGTTTACCACCCATGAGGTTTTTTATTACTTCTTTTTTAGAATATCCTTCTTTAAATAACTTAAGCTTTTTTATTAATCTTTTTAAAGAAGAGTTAGACATTCCTAAAATAGTATAAAGTTCTTTAGCTGTATAGTAGTCTTTTGGCAAGAGATTAAAAAGTTTATCTTGCATTTCTAGTTTATATTTCAAATCAGTTTCTATACAGTTATGAGGTCCATTTTTCCCTCTATGGTGGTAGTTACAGAGATATTTATAGTTGAGTTTAATATCGTAACCACCTTCATGTTTATGAACTATATGATGAATATCCGCTGTTGATCCACAAATTTCACAGTGGTGCAAAGTCATGCCTCCTTTTTCTATCTTTAATAATATTATAAAATAAATTTATTTTTATTTCAAATATGTATATCTATATTGTCAGAAAATTAAATTTAGAAAGTGTTTTAATTTACTTTGTTATATTCTTTAAAAGTACTTGAAAAGATGGTATAACATACTATATAATGTACGTATAGTATATTATATATGTATAATATATTATACTATGTAGGTGAAAGAAAGGTGATACAGTGAGACATAATTATGATTCATTTGATTACTGGGAAGAATTAATTAACGAAAATAAAACTATAAGAGGTCATATGTTTATGGATAAATTACCTAATGAAAAGAGTATATATATCCATACATTAGTTTTTTGTAAGAATAATGGACTTAGTAATATATGGGCATATTTTCCTAATGAAAAGATGCTATTAGGATATATCCAATACTCATTTTTGCAAGAGGCATTTTATAAATGGATATATGGAAAAGAGAGAATGGTAATTAATGTTCCGAATATCCCAGTGGACAGAATAATCTCAGATGGAGAAAAAAATAAAAAAATATCAAGAGAAGAAGCAGATAATATGCGAAGACATGTGAAAATGATAAAGGAATGTTGGGTTTTATCCAAGGATAAATTAATTAGAGCTCTTCAAAGATTTGCAAGAGATTTTAATAGAACTTGGTATGGAGACAATAAGGAGTTTTTATACTTAAAGATATTTAATACTCCAAAAGACTTAGGGGAATTTGTTGTAAACTCAAGTTATATGACAACAAATGATAGTGAGTTTAAGGAGCGAACAGGTATAAGTATTTCTGAATGGAAAAACATATGTGAAAAAGCTGACAAAAGTAAAAGTGATGGAGAAAAGTTTAAAGATATTCTATTAAAATCACTTACAGAAATAATTTAAGACTAAAATTTATTATTGACAGTATTATTTAGAAATTATATAATTATTATTGTCAATAATATATGCGGGTGTAGCTCAATGGTAGAGCCCTTGCCTTCCAAGCAAGTTACGTGAGTTCGATTCTCATCACCCGCTCCATATGCGTTATTAGCTCAGTTGGTAGAGCACCTGACTCTTAATCAGGGTGTCCCGGGTTCGATCCCCTGATAACGCACCAAAGAGATTACTATGTAATCTCTTTTTTATGTTTAAATCAATTATATTTTGCGTATAACTTTAATTGTTTGTAGAAATATATAATCGTAATATATTGTGAGGGAAAATATAACTGTTGACAATATAAATTTAAGCTGATACTATAATAATGCAAAATTTAAAAGTCTTATCAAGAGTGGTGGAGGGACTGGCCCTTTGAAGCCCAGCAACCAAGGATTTTAATTAATTCTTAAGGTGCTAAATCCTGCAGGATATCCTGATAGATAAGAGGCGAATTATGACTTTTTATATGTGTAATCAAAGCTTCTGTATTCTTGCAGAAGCTTTTTTTAATTTAAACTAAAAATGCATACAAATTATTTAATATCAAAAAGGAGAGAAAAGAATTTTGAATAACAAAGGTAATGGGCTGGCTTTACTTCCATTGGGAGTATTTCTATTAGTTTATTTAGGAACATCAATAATTGCAAAAGATTTTTATGCTGTATCTATACTAATCCCTTTCCTAGCAGCAGCTTTAACAGCATTAATTATGAATAAAAAAGTAAAGTTTGATGAGAAAGTAGATATATTTTGTAGAGGTGCAGGAAATACCAATATTTTACTTATGGTAATTATATTTATATTAGCAGGAGCTTTTGCAAAAGTAGCAAAGGATATGGGAGCAGTAGATTCTACTGTTAATTTAGGACTTTCTTTACTGCCAAGTAGTCTTTTAATTCCAGGAATATTTATTATAGGATGTTTCATATCATTATCTATAGGAACATCAATGGGAACTATTGTTGCGCTAGTACCAATAGCTGTTGGAATAGCAGATAAAACTGGAATAGCAACAGCTTTAGCTACAGGAGCGGTGGTTAGTGGAGCGATGTTCGGAGATAACCTTTCTATAATATCAGATACAACTATAGCTGCTACTAGAACACAAGGTTGTGAGATGAAAGATAAATTTAAAATGAACTTTATTATAGTACTTCCAGCTGCAATCATAACTGCAATAATACTTATGTTGCTAACTAAGAGTGCAACAGTTGTAAATTTAGAAGCCTTAGAATTTAATTTGTTTAAAATTTTACCATATATAATTGTAATAGTAACATCATTAATTGGAGTAAATGTAATTATAGTATTATTACTTGGTATTTTATCCTCAGGAATAATAGGATTTATTCTTGGAAGTTTTAATCTTATAGGATTATTTAACTCTATATCCTCAGGAATATTAGGTATGAGTGAACTAATAATAATTTCAATTCTTATAGCAGGAACAATAGAACTTATTAATTTTAATGGTGGAATAGATTTTATTATTAATAAAGGATTAAAAAACTTCAAAACTAAGAGGGGAGCCGAATACGGTATTGCAACATTAGTTAGTTTAGTTGATATTTGTACAGCTAATAATACTGTTGCAATTGTGACTGTAGGACCTATAGCGAAAGATATTTCAAATGAATTTGATTTAGAACCCAAAAGAGTTGCAGGCATAATGGATATGTTTGCATGCGTGTTTCAAGGAGTGATACCATATGGTGCACAATTAATTTCAGCAGCAGGACTTGCCGCTTTATCACCATTTGCAATAATGAAATTTTTATTTTATCCTTATCTTATGGGGATATGTGCTATAATATCTATATACATACATTGGAGAAATAAATAAGGCTATTGTAAAATTAAAATATAAACCAGAAAAAGAAAAGTATGGCTAAATAAAAAAGCCATACTTTTCTTTTAGTGAAAGAGTGAAGATTTTATTTTAAATGCAATCTTCACTCTTTCACTTTTCACTCCCATAACTCAATTGTTTGAGTTATTTCCTAAACTGTAAATTGTTAATCGTTAATTGTCAATTGTAACAAACATATGCTTTGAGAAGAAATTCCTTCACCATTTCCAGTAAATCCAAGGCCTTCTTCAGTAGTTGCCTTGACATTTATTTGGTTTAAATTAATATTTAGTGCATTTGCTATGTTTTCTCTCATTTGTTGAATGAAAGGAGCCATTTTAGGTTTTTGAGCAATAATAGTTGCGTCTATATTGTTAATAGAATATCCATTAACAGAAAGTAGTTTCCCTACCTCTTCTAATAGCTTTATACTTGATATTCCTTTAAACCTTGGATCTGTATCGGGAAAATGTTTTCCAATATCACCAAGAGCTGAGGCACCAAGTAATGAGTCCATAATTGCATGAAGTAGAACATCAGCATCTGAATGACCTAGTAACCCCTTTTCATAAGGAATATTAACACCACCTATTATTAAATCCCTTCCTTCAACTAAACGATGTACATCGTATCCTAATCCTATCCTCACTTTATCACCTCTAAAATAATTATAGAGTTATTTTACCATAAATATTAAAAATAGATATGGTTTAATTAATAATATAAATATATGAGATGATATATATTTTTTTATAACTATTTTTAAATATTATATAAATTTTTTATTATATCTATAGTACTTTTTTAAAAGGATAAATATTAGAATTAATTTTTCTCTTTCTATTTTTAAATATTTTATTAAACAAATGCTTTAATTTAACTTTGAGTTTATAAATAAAATGGATAGTTCTAGAAGAAAGTTTTCGACGCTTAAAAACAAAATCGACATAAATTATTTTCCTATTCATAAGTTACTCCTAAAATATTAATGGATATAAGAGACACAATTATATTAAAAGTATAGTCTTTATGTTATAATATATGATGAATTATTATAAATGTTTATTGGGAGATGAGAAATATGGGAGAAAAAATCAGAAGGCTTATAGGCGTTGTTTTAATTATAGTTGGACTAGCATTAATTGCATCAATTGCTTACAAAAAAATTGAAACATCTAAAAGGCAAAAAGAACTTCAAAATATTTTAGAAGAAGTCATAAATGAAGAACCAAAGAGCAAGGAAGATGGTACAGAAGAAAAATCTATTAATGGATACAAACCAATTGCTTTAATTGAAATTCCTAGTATAAATCTATCTCAAGGACTAGTAGAAGGTATAACTGATGATATTCTACAATATTATTTGGGTCATTTTGCAGATTCGGCAGGACCGGGTGAAAAAGGCAATTTTGCAGTTGCAGGCCATAGAGTATCTGATTATTCAGAAGCCTTTGTAAACTTATATAAGGTAGAAAAGGGAGACAAAATACTAGTTAAAGCTAATAAGAAAGAATATATATATGAAATTACGGATAACTTCATAGTTGATCCAAGCAATGTGGAAGTGCTTGATAATACCAGTGAAGCTACTATTACATTAGTAACCTGTACTGTTGGAGCAAAAGAAAGGGTTATAGTAAAAGGTAATCTTATAGAAACTAAGGATTTATAAAACGGAGGATAATAATGAGCGATTTTCAAAGTGATAAATATAAATTTTCGACTAAATCTCCATCAAGTGTAGCTTTAGAAGAAGTAATAGAGAAAAGAGCAGAAGAAATAGAAAAATTAAGTGAGGATCTTTTAAATTATAAGATACTTATAAAAGATTTAATACATGAAAAGGTATCGTACACTATAAGAAATAAAATTTTGAATATAGCTTATTTTATAATAGAAGATGTAGAATTATTTGAATATCTAAATACAACTAGAAAGTTCCCAATTAATAGAATTCTTAAAAGAACACCAATAGAAAAGGAATTTCTTCAAACTTGGAAAGAATATATTATAACTTATGTTGTTATATTGTCTAATCCTAACTATAAATATATCCAGGAATATATACAAATAGTAGAGGCTATTAATATCCTTGGTGTAGATGAAATATCTCAAATTATGAAAGAAACTGAACATAGAGGAATTATAATTAGTAAGAACTTTAGAAGTGCTATAATATTAACATCTAAAGGTGAGTTTATAAAAGTTAAAGCTGGAAAAGATAATAATATAGGAGAGGATTTTGTTAGTGTAGAAGCTGTTACTATAAAAAAGTACAAATTACAGCTTTCAATACTACTTAGTTTATTTGTATTAGTAATTATTATAGGTGCGTTTAAATATAAATCAATTGATAAAACTATAGTTATAGAAACTACATCAGAAATCACATTAGAGGTAAATAGATTTGATAGAATAGTAGATGCTTACAGTAAAACTGAAAAAGGAAATAATATGTTACTTGAACTAAATGTTAATAATGCCAATATAGATGATTCAGTAAAGAATATATTAAATTATGCTATTAATAATGAAATGATTCCAGAATCAGGAGTAATAGTTACTGTAACAGGAACACCATTAAGCTATGATGCTTTAAAAGATACAGAAAGTTTTATTAAAGAGAAAGAAATTCAAGTTAGGTTAAATAATTCAGGGGATGAACATAAGGTAAGCCCTTAAAATTTATAAAGGTGAGAATAATGAAGCAAAAGAATAATGAAGATAAATATGTAATAATACACAGTGATAGAGGAGCTGAAATAAGACTAAATAAGTTTATAAGCGAAACAGGATTTTGTTCAAGAAGAGAAGCTGATAAACTAATAGAAGCTGGGAGAGTAACTGTAGATGGTATAAATGCAGTTATGGGAACCAAAGTTAAAGAAACGGCAGATGTAAAGGTAGATGGAAAACCTATAAAGAAAGTAGATGAATTAGTATATATTGCTTTAAATAAACCGGTAGGTATTACATGTACTACTGAAAAAAAGGTAAAAGGAAATATAGTAGATTTTATAAATCATAAAAAAAGAATTTTCCCAATTGGAAGATTAGATAAAGATTCACAGGGACTAATACTTTTGACAAATGATGGAGATATAGTTAATAAGATATTAAGAGCTGGAAATAATCATGAAAAGGAATATATAGTTACTGTAAATAAACCAATTGATGATAATTTTATAAAATCTATGTCAAGTGGAGTTAGAATATTAGGGACAGTAACTAAAAAATGTATTGTTATAAAAGAAAATAAGAACACATTTAGAATAATATTAACGCAGGGAATGAATAGGCAAATAAGGAGAATGTGTGAAGCTTTAGGATATAATGTAGTTAAACTAAATAGAATAAGAATAATGAACATAAATTTAGAAACATTAAAAATTGGAGAGTGGAGAAACTTAACTTCAGATGAGCTTAAGGGACTAAATAATTTAATAAGTACATCAGGAAAAACAAAAGAATTTGATAAGTAGGGAGATATTAGTTGCTATGCTTAGAACCAGTAGGTGAAGCAAGCAATTAGTATCTCCCTATTAAAATATGATAAAAAATCAAAAAAGTTATCCACAGGGAGCAAAGTGGCTTTGTAAAAGGACTTGTCAACTTTTTTATGAACAAAAAATAGTAAATTATAATAAAAATTCGTATGTTACACACATAATCCACATGTCCATGTGGATAACTTGTGTAAATTATGTTGAAAGTATTGTTAATAATTATTAACAGTATTGTAGATAATATAATATAAAAATAATTTGAAAAAAACTGAAAATTATATATATTTATAGAAATAGGAGATATACATATGAATAAGGTTTATAAAATATTAATAACTGTTCTAGTAGTATTAGAAATTGTCCACATTTGTCCACAGGCACTGTTAATAAATTTAAACAGAGATGCTGTCGAAAATCCGAAACTTGTGGATAAAATAATAAAGAAAAATTTAAAATTTGTAAATATTGATGTCGATATTCCTCAAATAGTAGGATTAATCAATGAAAATGACGAAAAAGTTATCAACAATGAAATAAGTGATTGGACTGATAGCTGGATAAACGAAGTTAAAGAAACTAGTGAGGATTTAACTCCAACAATTCCATATGAATTGAATGCAAAATATACATTAACTAATAATGAAGCTATATTAAGTTTTTATATAGATTACTATCAATTTAGTGGTGGGGCACATGGAATTACAACTAGAAAATCTTATAACATAGATATTAAATCAGGAAAGAAAATTGAATTGAAAGACTTATTTAAAGTTGGATATGATTATAAAAAAAATATAAATGAATTAATACAAAAAGAGATAAACAAACATCCTGATTATTATTTTACTGGAAAAGAAGGATTTAATGGAATTAAAGATAATCAAAGTTTTTATATTAAAAATAATAAGATAATAATATATTTTCCTTATTATGAGATAGCTCCTTATGTAGCAGGAATGCCAGAATTTGAAATACCTTATGATATGCAAGAATTTAAAGAGAAAATTGGATAAAAAAACAGCTTGTACCAAGTACAAACTGTTTTTTATAGAATTTAAATTTAATTAAGCAACTTTTTCAACTTCTTCTTTTTCATGTGAAGAATTAATATTATTATCTTTTCTACTTTTTATAACATCTAATATTACTTTAGCTATTTGAATAATTAGTGTTGGTATAAAAGCAAATAAATATATATAACCAATTTGTGAACCAGTTAAATTGGATACTTCAAATAATTTTTGAAGAAATGGTACAAATAATACTAAGTTTAATAATAGTACACCTACACCAAATGCCATCCAACTAAATCTATTTGAAAATAAGCCTATTGAGAATATTGATTTATCACCTCTACAATTGAATCCATGGAATAATCTAGCTAAACAAAGTGTTGAGAAAGCCATTGTAGATGCTATAGCCTCATTAGTTTTTAGACCCATATAAAATGCGAATAAAGTAAATACAGCAATTATTAAACCTTCAATAGCAATTTCAGATATAAAGTCTTTTGATAATATAGATGAATTTCTTGATCTAGGTTTATCCTTTAATAAATCTTTCTTAGACTTTTCCATACCTATTGCAATTGCAGGTAAACTATCAGTTAATAAGTTTATAAATAGTAAATGTACTGCATGGAATGGCATTGGTAAAGCCATTAATGAAGTATATAATACTGATAATATACCGGAAGTGTTACCTGATAATAAGAATTTAATAGAGTTCTTTATATTCTTATAGATATTTCTACCGTTAGCTACAGACTTAACTATTGTAGCAAAATTATCATCTGTTAATATTACTGAAGCAGCATCTTTTGAGACTTCTGTTCCTGTAATACCCATTGCAATTCCTATATCAGCTTGTTTAAGTGCAGGAGCATCATTAACTCCATCACCAGTCATAGCAACTATTTCATCTTTTTCTTGCCATGCTCTAACTATTCTTATCTTATGTTCAGGAGAAACTCTAGCATAAACGGCGATATTTTCTATGTTACTCTTTAATTCATCATCTGACATTTTATCTAGTTCTATTCCTTCAATAGCTCTATCTCCATCTCTTAGAATACCTATTTGCTTTGCAATGGCAGATGCAGTTATTTTGTGATCACCTGTAATCATAACTGGCTTTATCCCAGCTGTTATACAGTCTTTAACAGCTTCAGCAGATTCTTCTCTAGGAGGATCTATCATTGAAATAAGACCTATAAAGGTATAATTATTTTCATCTTCTAATGATAAGAATTCAGGATTTGCAAATTCTTTATAAGCAAAAGCTAAAACTCTTAATCCACTTTGTGATAATTGTTTATTTGCATTTATTATATTTTGTTTATCTTCATATGTTATTTCTCGTACACCAGTAGAAGTTTTGATTTTTACAATTCTATCTAGTAATACATCAAAAGCACCTTTAGTGAACATTAAGTTTTTATTATCAAACTTATGAAGAGTACTCATAAGTTTTCTATCAGAATCAAATGGTAATTCACCTAATCTACCATATGATTTTCTTAAATTCAGTTCATCTAAAGATAATTTATGTCCTAAATTAACTAAAGCAACTTCTGTTGGATCACCTATTTCAACTCCGTTTTTAGATGTAGAATCATTACATAAAATTGAACTACTAATTAAATAATTTCCTAACTCATCATTTAAGTCTACTTCTTCACCATCAATTAATTTATTATCAAAATAAACTTTTTTTACAGTCATTTTATTTTGGGTTAATGTACCAGTTTTATCAGAACAAATAACTGATACTGAACCTAAGCCTTCAACAGCTCTAAGTTTTTTTACAATAGCATTTTCTTTAGCCATCTTTTGAGTTCCTAAGGCTAGTACAATTGTAACTATTGAGCTTAATGCTTCAGGAATAGCAGCAACAGCTAAAGCAACAGCAAACATAAGTGAATCTAAAATAGATACTCCCCTATATAAACTTAATGCAAATACAATAGCACAAACAACTAAAATTCCTATAGCTAATTTTTTACTGAAATCATCTAAACTAACTTGTAGTGGTGTTTGCTTTTCTTGAGTTTCTTCCATTAAATGGGCAATTTTACCTATTTCAGTATTCATTCCTGTGCCAGTAATAACAACTAAGGCTCTACCATAAGTAACTAAAGAACCTGAGAAAACCATATTTTTTTGATCACCTAAGGCGATTTCTTCTTCTTTAATTTCATCAATAAATTTATTAACACTTTCAGATTCACCAGTTAATGAACTTTCATTTACTTGAAGGGAGAAGTTTTCAACTATTCTACCATCAGCGGCAACCATATCACCAGCTT
The DNA here is from genome assembly GCF_001010885.1 of Clostridium sp. C8. NCBI lineage: Bacteria > Bacillati > Bacillota > Clostridia > Eubacteriales > Clostridiaceae > Clostridium > Clostridium sp. C8. The sequence goes on from NZ_LBMX01000012.1 coordinate 52,555, forward strand.
CTAAAATTAATATATCTCCAGGTACAATTTCTTTAGATTGAATTTCAATCTTCTTTCCATTTCTATAAACTTTAGCAGATGGAGCAGATAATGCTTTTAAACTATCTAATGATTGTTCTGCTTTAAAATGTTGAACAGTGCCTAAAATTGCGTTAAGAATAATAACAGCAAAAATAACTAACGTACTTTCAACATTTCCAGTTGCCATAGAAATTATAGCTGCAATAATTAGTATTATTACAAGTAAATCCTTAAATTGACTTAGAAAGACTTGCATAACAGTTTGTTTTTTCTTTTCAGTTAATTGATTATAACCGTATTTGTCCAAATTTTCTTTTACTTGATTTTCACTTAAACCACTTTTAGAGACATTAAATTGCTTTAATACATCTTCATATGATTTTGAAAAAAATCTTTCCATAATAACTCCTCCAAACTATTTAATAGTAGTATTTTGTGTTTTAATTTTAAAAATTAACCTAGAAATATATGAGCCTACAAACAAAAAGAGACTCTTAATACAATTTTCACTGTGTTAAAAATTGTATTAAAAGTCTCGTAACCAAGATGGTATATAACACCAGACCAAAAGGCCGCGAATGTTGATGTTATATTTTTTACTACTCCCTCTTAATGGAAATATTATATTATAAAGTCATTATAAAATTTTTATTTAAAAATGTCAATATAAATAAAAAAATTGTTGTTAATTTTAAAAATTTCACAAAAAAAAATAACTGGCATAAGATATAATATAGTATTTACATGGAGTTGAAGTTATTGATATACGGGCTAATATTAGCAGGGGGAAAAGGTACAAGACTTTATCCTTTATCGAGATCAAGTAAGCCTAAACAATTTTTAAAAGTTATAAATAACAAAAGTTTTCTACAAAATACAGTAGATAGAGTTTCTCCTTTAATTAAGAAGGATAATATTTATGTGGTTACTAACAAAGATTATGAGGACAAAATAAAAGGTGAATTACACAATATAAATCCAAATAATATTTTTACAGAACCACAAAACAAAGAAACTGCAACTTGTATAGGTTTATCTGCCGTTAAACTTTTAAAAAAAGATGGAGATGCCATTCTGGTTGTGTTACCTTCTGATCACCATATAGAGTATGAGAAGGTTTATATAGAAACATTAGCACAGGCTGTAGATATAGCAAATAAAAGAAGAGGTATAGTTACGCTAGGGATAACTCCAACAAGAGCTGAGACTGGATATGGATATATTGAAATGGGGCAAAGGATTCAGTCATCTGAAATACCGACTTATAAAGTTGCTAGATTTACTGAAAAGCCAAATATTGAAGTTGCAAAAGACTTTTTATTAAAAGGAACTTATTTATGGAATTCAGGAATGTTTGTATTTAGAGCAGATGTAATATTAAGAGAAATAGAAAAATATTTACCACAATTATATAAATCACTAATGGAAATATACAAGCATATTGGGGAAGAAGACGAGGAAGAAGTTATTAATGAGCAATATTCATTAATAGATGGAATATCAATAGACTTTGGGATTATGCAAAAAACAAGAAAAGCTTTTGTAATAAAAAGTGATTTTATATGGGATGATATAGGCAGTTTTTCAGCCCTGAGCAGATATTTAGAAGAAGAGAAAAATAATAAAATAAGTAATAATGTATATCTTCAAGATAGTGAAAATTGTGCAATATTTGGAGATAAAAATTTAATAATAGGTCTTGGAATAAAGGACTTAGTTATAGTAGATGCAGGTGATGTTATATTGATAATGGACAAGAATAAGGACCAAGAAATAAAGCACTTGTTAAATGATTTGACTAATAAACCTGAATATGAAGACTACATTTAGAGTGAAAAATGAAAGAGTGAAAGAGTTAAGGAAAAAATTCCATAGGAATTTTGATATAATATTTAAATTTAGCTTAGCTGAATTTATTTCTTAATTTTAAATTTTAAATTACAAAAAAGAGTTATTGCATTAGTAGCGAAAGAATAAGCTAGCAATAACTCTTTTTTTGCATGTCAAATAAACCTGTTAAATATTATTAAATAAATTTTAAATTAATAAAAACTAGTCTATAATCAATAGTATAAGAATAAAAGAGTTTTAGGAAAGAGGTGAATTATATTGGAGATAGATATATATTCAATAGTTGAGAATGAAGAAATAGAATGTAAAGAAGCATCCGGAGGGTTACCAAAGGATTTGTGGGAAACTTATTCTGCATTTTCCAATACAAATGGAGGAACTATTTTATTAGGAATAAAAGAAAAGAAGGGTGTATTTAGTGTTACAGGAATAGAAAATCCTGATAATATACTTAAAGATTTATGGGATAATTTAAATAATCCTAAAAAAGTAAGCTCTAACATATTAAATAATTCACTAATTACTATAAAAGAAGTCCATAATAAGAAAATAATATTAATTAATGTTCCAAAAGCAGAAAGAAGAGAAAGACCAGTTTATATAGGTGAAAATCCTTTTAATGAAAGTAAGCATGCAGGAACTTATAGGAGAAATCATTCAGGAGATTATAAATGTTCTATAGAAGAGATAAAGAGAATGATAGCTGATCAGTTAGATGAATCACAAGATAGTATTATTTTAGATGGATTCTCTATGGAGGATTTAAATAAAGATACTATTGATAGTTTTAGAAATAGATTAAGAGCAGTAAAACCAAATCATCCATGGATAGCACTTGATGATAAAGCCTTTTTATATAAGTTAGGAGCTTATGATAAGGATAGAAAAAGTGGTAAAGAGGGAATAACTGCAGCAGGGCTTTTAATGTTTGGAGAAGAAAGAACCATAACAGATGAATTTCCTAAATACTTTTTAGATTATAGAGAAAAAATATCAGAAGAAGTGAGATGGGACTATAGACTTATATCATCAGAAGGAACATGGAGTGGGAATATATTTGATTTTTACTTTAAGATAGTAAATAAAATAACAGATAATTTGAATATACCCTTTAAAATTATTAATGGGATAAGACACGAGGACACAAGAGTACATGAGGCTGTGAGAGAGGCTGTTGCAAATGCTTTGATACATGCAGATTATAGACTTCCGAGAGGTATTGTTATAGAGAAAGGAAAAACTTTCTTTAAAGTTAGTAATCCTGGAAGTTTAAGAATTACTAGAGAAGAAGCATTAAAAGGTGGAGTTAGTGATCCAAGGAATGAAAATATATTTAAAATGTTTAATCTTTTAGGTGTTGGAGAAAGAGCAGGATCAGGTCTTGAAAATATTCAATTAGCATGGAAAGAACAAGAATGGCTAGCACCAGACTTAGAAGAATTATATAATCCAGATAGAATAGAATTAACATTAAGAACAGTGTCTATGTTACCAGAAGAAAGTATAACTTTGATTAAATCAGCATTGAAGAATAAATACAATGAGTTAAGTAGAGAAAAAGTAGTGGCATTAGTAGCAGCACATCAAGAAGGATATGTAACTAATAATAGACTTCAACAATTACTTGATACTCATTCTAGAAATAGTAGTAAAATACTAACATCTTTAGTTGATAAAGAATACTTAGAGACTGATGGTATAGGAAGAGGTACAAAATACTATTTAAGTGATGTATTTAAGTATGAATTTATTGAGAATAATGAGTGTTGTGAGGAAAATGACGTAGAATTGTCATTAGATGAAAAGATAGTTTTAGATTTTATAAATAAAAATATATTTATAACTACTAAGTTATGTATTGAAACATTTGGTTTTGGAAAAACAAAAAGTGTATCAATATTCAATAAATTGATAAAATTAGGATTAATAAAGAAAGTTGGATCAGGTTCAAAAATTAGTTATATATTAGCTAGTGAAGTTTAAAAATTACTATTAAAGAACGATTGAGAACGGTTCGTGAACGGTAGCGAACGGTTGCGAACGATAGATTTTAAAAAATATTAAGGTTGTAATTTAAGTGTAAGTTTAAGTTACAACCTTAATTTAATTTAAAATCTTTATATGATTATCTAATTAACATAGGATATAGGACTTATGATAAAATATATTTATATAGTCCACAAGTACATCTAAGATAAAGTGATATTAAGAAAGAATAGGAATGGAGATATGACTATGGCTAAACTTACATTACAAGAATTAGAATCAAAACTTTGGCAATGTGCAGATATTTTAAGAGGGGAATTAACAGGTGCAGAATACAAAGATTACATATTTGGAATGTTATTTTTAAAAAGAATAAATGATGAATTTGATGAAGAAAAAGAAGCTAGAAAGAAAGAGTTCACAGAAGATGGTTTAGATAAAGAGGAAATACAAGAACTTTTAGAAGATTCATCTATTTATGAAAGCTTCTTTGTTCCAGAACAAGCAAGATGGTCAAAGCTTAAGGATTTAACATTAAACATAGGACCAGAATTAGATAAGGCTTTTAAAGCTATTGAAGATGAACCTAAAAATTCAGAGCTTATTGGAGTATTAAGTACAACTAATTATAATGATAAGGAAAAGGTACCAGATAAGAAATTATCTCAACTTTTAATACTTTTTAGCACAATAAATTTAGCAAATTCAAACTTAGAATCAGACGATATGCTTGGAGATGCTTATCAATATCTAATTAAACAATTTGCAGACCAAGGCGGTAAAAAAGGTGGAGAATTCTATACACCAACAGAAGTAGTTAAAGTATTAGTAAATATATTAAAACCAGAAGAAGGAGATAGAATTTATGATCCTACTTGCGGTTCAGGTGGTATGCTAATTCAAAGTATAGAATATGTTAAAAAACATGGTGGAAATCCAAAGAACTTAAGTCTTTTTGGTCAAGAAATAAACCTTTCTACATGGGCAATATGTAAAATGAATATGTTATTCCATGGAGCTAAAGGAGCAGATATACAAAAGGGTGATACTATAAGAGATCCTAAGCATACAGAAGGTGGAGCTTTAAAGGTTTTTGATAAGGTACTTGCTAATCCACCATTTTCATTGAAAAACTGGGGAGTTGAAGAAGCAGAGAGTGATGCTTTCCATAGATTTAATTATGGAATCCCACCAAAATCCTATGGAGATTTAGCCTTCGTTGAGCATATGTTATCAAGCTTAAATATGAAAGGGAAAATGGCATCAGTAGTGCCACATGGAGTATTATTCAGAGGTTCAGCAGAAGGAAAAATAAGAGCAGGGTTTATTAATGATGATTTAATAGAGGCAGTAATAGGAATCCCACAAAATATATTCTATGGAACAGGAATTCCAGCAGCTATACTTGTTTTAAATAAAGCAAAAGCAGAAGAAAGAAAAGGTAAAGTCCTATTTATAGATGGAAGTAATGACTTTGGAAAAGAGAAGGTAAAAAATGTACTAAGAAATGAGGATATAGAGAAGATAGTAAATACATTCAGTAATTTTAAAGATGTAGAAAAGTACGCATCAATTGTAGATATTGAAACAATTAAAGAAAATGATTGTAATTTAAATATAAGTAGATATGTAGATACAACTGAAGAAGAAGAGCAAGTTGATATTCAAAGAGTTTTAGGAGAAATAGCAGAACTTGAAAAGAAGGAAGCTGAAACTAAAAATAAACTTAGTGAATACTTAAAAGAACTTGGATTTGATGTACTGTAAGGTGGTGATTTAGTGAATAGGATTAGAGACGGATATAAGATGACTGAACTTGGAGTAATTCCAGATGAATGGCAGATAAAAAAATTAGAAGATATATTTGAAAGAATTACTGACAAAAATAAAGAAAATGAAAGTAATAATGTATTAACCATTTCTGCACAAATGGGGTTAGTAAATCAAGAGAAATTCTTCAACAAGAATATAGCTAGCAAGAATACAGAAAATTACTATTTATTAAAAAAAGATGATTTTGCATATAATAAAAGCTATTCAACAGGCTATCCAATGGGTGCTATAAAGAGATTAAATAATTATGAAAAAGGTATAGTGTCACCATTATATATATGCTTTAGGAAAAAGAATGAATTGGCGAATAATAACTTTTATGAACATTTTTTTGAACATACAATTTTTGATAATGCTATAGCATCAATAGCACAAGAAGGAGCTAGAAATCACGGATTACTCAATGTAAGTGTAAGTGAATTTTTTAGTTTACCAATAGTATTTCCGCCAGTGAAAGAACAAAAAAAAATAGCTTCAATTCTTTCAACTGTAGATGAGCAAATAGATAATGTTGATGGACTTATTGAAAAAAACAAAGAACTAAAAAATGGATTAATGCAACAACTTTTAACTAAGGGGATTGGACATACAAAGTTTAAGCATACGGAGATTGGAGAGATTCCTGAAGAATGGGAAGTATTGAAAATAGGAGAGATTGCGAAGTTCCAGGGAGGATATGCTTTTAGAAGTAGTGATTATATAGATAATGGAATTAATTTAGTTAAGATAACTAATGTGCAACAGAAAGATCTAATATGGAGTGAAACAGATTTTTTACCTACAGAATTTTTAGATAAATATTCAGAGTATAGATTAAATATTGATGATGTAGTAATTGCTATGACACGTCCAATTATTTCATCTGGCATAAAGGTATGTAAAATTAAAGAAACAGATATTCCAGCATTATTAAATCAAAGAGTTGGACGATTTATTTGTTCAGATAGAGTTAGTGGCAAATATTTATATCAATATTGCTTATCTAATTATTTTATAAATAAGGTAAGTGAGCTGTGTAGTACAACAGGTCAACCTAATGTAAGTTCTAATCAGATTGAATCAATAATGATAAGTTTACCCTCAATAAACGAACAAGAAGAAATAGAATCAATATTATCAGAAGTTGACAGAAAGATAACAGAATATGAAAATAAGAAACAAAAATTAGAAGAGCTTAAAAAGGGGTTAATGCAACAATTGTTAACAGGTAAAATTAGGACTGTTTAATTAAAATATATAAGTAGGTGATATTGGGAATGGGAGATATACAGATGGAAATAGCTATTCCAACTGATAATGAGGGCTTTGTATTATTACAATGCGAATGGTGTAAAGAATTTTTTAAGTTAATACCTGATGAAATGGAGTCAGATGAAGTCATTGAAATTTGGTGTCCTTGTTGTGGTTTAAGGGGGGATGAGTACTTTACAGAAGAAGTTATTGAGCTTGGAATGAAAATGGCAGAAAATTTTTTTAGGAATAGTATTTTTGAAGAAATGAAGAAATGGGAAAGAAAGGTTAAGGGGAAAGGTATTTCTTTTAAAGCGGGTAAAAGACCAAAGGAAGAAGAGGAATTACCTATAGTTTCAGTAATTGATGACTTGGAAATACAAAAATATAATTGTTGTAAGAAAGAGGCTAAAATAAAGCCTTTAATAAAAATGTGTGGCAGTTATTGTCCTTATTGTGGGGTGTTATATTATGAATATAAATAAAAAAGAATTAAAAATAATATCTTATGATTTTCATTGTGTAGGTAATAGGGTTATTAGAGCGTCTTATAATGAATTTCTATCAGTTTTAAAAATATTTTTAAAGTATATAGATGAAACAGAAATAATAAAAGATTACATTAGTATTTGTAAGAGAAATGAATATGATGTAGAGAAGGAAGTTAATTCTGTAAATTTAAGTTGGGGAAGAGAGATATTTGATTTAGGGATTACGCAAGAAGAAGAAGTATTTACTGTATATTCAGTTTTGAAATATATTGATGATAAAAATATTGATATTGGACAATTAGGAAGAGGATATACGAGCTCTAATAAATATAGAGATATAGTAAAAGAGTTTAATAACAGAGTAACATTAGTGTTGATTCAATATATTGCTGCTTATTTGACTAAAATAGGTATAGAGATGGGATATGATGAGGAGGAAAAATATATGATTACAATTAATGGTGGAAACGGAGTTCAAGTTAATATTTCTAAAGATAATTCTACAATTAATGCGGTTCAAAATAATGGAATAAATACAGAGGAATTAAGTAATTTAATTAAATCAATAAAAGAATCATTAAATAATGATATTCCAGAAGAAGAAAAAGAAATGATAGAGGAAAATATTGAAACAATAAAACAGGAGTTATCAAATAATTCACCTAAAAAGGGACTTATTAAAAGTTGTATTTTAGGATTAAAAAATGTGGTTGAAAATATTCCAACAGCAATAGTACTTTGCAAGAATATTGAAATGCTAATAGAATATGTAGTGACAAAAATTAACTTATAATTTCAATAAGATATTGAAGTTATTGATTATTACATAAATTATATAAATTTAGAGCTAGCTAAAGGTCATAGAAAATTCTATGGCTTTTTTCATATATAAAATAAGGCTTATGTGCTAAATCTAATACAACAAATTCTAGATATTGCTGATGCTATGCTTGGTAGTGGATTGTGGGAGACTTTAAAAAAGACCTTTAATAAAAAAGCTAGATAAAAATTTTAATAACAAAAGCATTTGGAAAATAATATCTATATATAATAAAAAGAAATAGCTAAAAATTTAATGGATATATATTAAGATATGAAATAATTGTTAAGAAGTGTGATTTATCATTAGATGAAGAAAAACACCTTAGAAAAGAATATAAAGCAAACAAATAATAATGAGTCATAGAGTAATCTATGGCTTTTTATTCAGTATAATAAATTTAAAATCAGGGTATAATAAAAATAAAATTAAAAAAAGAAACATTTTGTATTATTTAATCATATAAATATGTTAAAATGATATATATAATATAAAATAATTCTGGAGGAGTTATTATGAATAAAGTAGTTGTTCGTTTACAGGAAATTATTATGAACAATTTTAAAAATGTTGAGTATGGTAAAGTTTCTTTAGAAAGTTATGCTAATTTTAATGAAAATAGAAGTGCGAATGATATTTTGGGGATTTATGGGCAAAATGGTTCAGGAAAAACAGCATTGGTAGATGCACTAGAAGTATTAAAATTACTTCTTTCAGGTGAAGAATTGCCTAAGGATATGAATTATTTAATTAATTCAGTGAGTCAAAAAGCAGTGTTACAATTTACATTTTTTATTGAAAGATTAAATGAAAAATACTTTGTTTATTATTCAGTAGAAATTACTAAAGGTGACAATAAAAATAATGCTAAAATTAGTAAAGAGACAATAAGTTTTTCACCAATATTAGATAATAAAAGGGCACCGAAATCTAGGATAATAGATTTTGATATGGATAATGAAAATATAATAAAGCCTATAGCTAGATATAATGAAATTATAAGTTCAGATAAGAACAATGCTGTAAATTTAGGTGTTTCAAAAGTATATGCATTAGAAAAGGGAACATCATTTATTTTTAACGATAGAAGTATAAAAATATTTGATGAAGGATTCAAAAAAAATATAATTTTTTCTAATATAATAAATAGCTTAAAGAGATTTGCAGAGTTAAATTTATTTGTTATTAAAAGTGAACAGTTGGGTGTAGTAAATATGAATCAATTGTTACCTTTAACATTTAGATTAGAAAGTGAAAATAGGATTATTTCAGGAGATTATGCAACATTATTTGGTACATCAACCATAAGCGAAGAAAGCTTTATTTTACTTAAAAAAATAATTAATCAGATAAATATAGTTATAAATGCTATTATTCCAGGATTGATAGTAGATGTCATTGATTATGGACAACAACTTGATGAGAATGGAGATATGAAGGTAAAGGTAGAATTAGTATCTGTAAGAGGAGAAAATAAAGTTCCACTTAGATATGAATCCGATGGTATAAAAAAAATACTTTCAATATTAAGTGCAATGATCTCTATGTATAATAAAAAGGATATATGTCTTGTTGTAGATGAGTTAGATGCTGGAATATTTGAATATCTTTTAGGGGAAATTTTAAATGTATTACAAGAAAATGCTAAGGGACAATTTATTTTTACATCTCATAACCTTAGAGCATTGGAAAAACTAAATAAAGAATCAATAATATTTACAACTACTAATCCTAAAAATAGATATATAAAACTAACAAATGTAAAGAGTAATAACAATCTTAGGGACTTTTATTTAAGAGTCATTTCATTAGGAGGGCAAAAAGAGGATATATATCAAGAAACTAATACTTATGAAATAAATTATGCATTTAGAAGGGCAGGGAGGATATTAGATGAAGAGTAAAAAAGTAATTCTATTCATTGTTGAGGGAGTTACAGATAAAAACTCACTTTCATTAATATTATCTAAATTAATTTCTAATAGTCATATAAGATTTCATATAGTTGGTGGAGATATAACAACAAACAAAAATACAACAATTCAAAATTGTATAACAAAAGTGAATGATGAAATAAATAAATTTCTAAGTATAAGTAAATTTAAAAAAAATGATATATTAGAAGTGATTCATCTTGTAGATACAGATGGAGTATATATAAAAGATGAATTTGTAAAACTAGATAGTACTAATAATATAATTTATAAATCGGATTGTATGTTAACTGATAAAGTAGAATTAACTATTGAGAGAAATAGGAAAAAGACAAGCATATTAGATAAATTATCTACTAATTCTAAAGTGTCTAGAATTCCATATTGTATGTATTATTTTTCATGTAATTTGGAACATGTTCTTCATAATGAACAAAATTTAGATGATAGTTTAAAAACAAAATATTCTTATGATTTTGAAGATGAATATTATGGTAAAGAATTAGAATTTAAAAATTTTATTCAGAATAGTGAGTTTTCAGTTAAAGGCAGTTATAAAGAAACTTGGGATTTTATAAAAGTTAATAATAATTCTCTAAATAGATTTTCAAATCTTGGATTGTTTTTCGAAAACAATTTATAATTATTAAGAAAAAAATATATATAGTCATAGAATAATCTATGGCTTTTTTTATTTACATAATAAGGTTAATAACTGTAAAATAGTGTATAATTAAAGTAGTATTATAGAGGTTAGGGGGAGTTGAATGTCGTACTTAGGAAATGAAGAAACCTTAGTAGAACTACCAGCAATTGAGTATTTAGAGAAGAAATTAGGGTATAATTTTATTCATGGAAAAGAACTGATTCCTGCAAGTCGAGCAAGGGATTCTTTAACTGATGTTGTATTGGTAGATAGATTAAGAGCAGCATTAAAAAAGATTAATCCATGGATGAATGAAGAAAATTTAGATAGAGCTATAAGATATATTAGTAGAGCAGATAGTTTAGGAACTAGTCTTTTAGAGATAAATGAGAAAATTTATGATGTTTTAGTAAACTTAACTTTTACAGTTGAACAAGATTTAAATGGCGATGGTCAAAAAAAGAATCAGACTGTTGAATTTATAGATTGGGAAAATGTTGATAATAATGATTTTTTAGTAGTTCGTCAATTTGAAGTTCAAACTTTAAGTGGAAAGTCCATTTTCCCTGATATAGTTATTTTTATTAATGGTATTCCTGTAGTTGTTTTAGAAGCTAAATCCCCTTTCTTGGAAAGAGGAAACAATGAGAATATTGGAAAGAAAGAAGCCTTTGAACAATTAAGAAGATATATGAATGTTAGAGATGAATCTTTAGGTGAAGGAGCTCCAAGATTATTTTATAGCAATTTCTTTACTGGGATTTTAAATAGATATAATGCTTACGTTGGAACAATAAGTTCAAAATATAATCATTATTTACAATGGAAAGATCCATATCCATTTAAGAAAAAAGAAATAGAGAATTATAATGATTGTGGACAAAATATTTTTATTCAAGGATTTTTGGAAAAGAAAAATTTACTTGATTTAATGAGAAACTTCATTGTTTTTGAAGCTGATAATGGATCTATTATTAAAAAGGTTTGTAGATATCAGCAATTTAGAGCTGTTAATAAATCTATAGATAGAATTGAACATGGCAAAGACAAGTTGTCAAGAGGTGGAGTTATTTGGCATACTCAAGGTTCTGGTAAGTCATTAACCATGGTATTTTTGGCAAAGAAGATTAAGAGAACTAAGGGATTAATGGATTCCACCATAGTAGTAGTTACAGATAGAATAGACCTTGATAAACAAATATTTGGAACATTTAATAGAACTTTATCAAAGATTACAACACCAGTTAGAGCTGACAAAATCGAGTATATGAAAAACTTATTATCTAATCCACAGCCACAAATAATAATGACAACTATTCAGAAGTTCCAAAATGAAATTGAAGAGAAGCAAGTTATTTTTGAAGGTAAGAAAACCATTCAAAAGTATGCTGTGGAATATCCAGTTTTAAGTACAAAGCAAAATATTATTGTTTTAGCAGATGAGGCTCATAGAAGTCAATATAAAGATACGGCATCAAATATGAGATTAGCATTGCCTAATGCTGTATTTATTGGATTCACAGGAACTCCAATAGATAAAGAAGATAAATCAACAAAAAGAACTTTTGGAGAATACATAGATAAATATTCTATTAAATCAGCAGTGGATGATGGAGCTACAGTTAAGATTGTATATGAAGGAAGGAGACCAGACTTACAAGTAGTTAGTGAATCTTTAGAAGAGTTATTTGATGAAGCTTTTGATGATAAAAGTGATGAAGAAAAAATAGCTATAAAAGAAAAGTATGCTAATAAAAGAGCGGTTGTAGAATCAGAAAGTAGAATAAATGATATAGTAATAGATTTATTACATCACTATAAAGAACAGATACTTCCTAATGGATTTAAAGCACAAATAGTATGTGTATCAAGAGAAGCATGTGTTAAATATTATAATGCTTTAAATAAGCATATGAAGGATACATTAGGAGAAGGTTTTGAAGCAAAAGTAATATTTTCAGGAAAAAATAATGATCCAGTTCACTTAAAAAACCACTTTACAACAAAAACAAAGCAGGATGAAATAATAAATAGATTTAAGCAACCTTTAAATAAAGATAAATTAAGTTTTTTAATAGTTAAGGATATGTTATTAACAGGATTTGATGCTCCAATTGAGCAAGTTATGTATCTCGATAGACCATTAAAGGAACATACTCTATTACAAGCAATAGCAAGAGTTAATAGAACCTTTACTAGAGAAGTAGAAAGAACACTTGAAACTAGTTTAGTAGTAAAAGAAAACATAATAAAGCAATGTGGATATGTAGTTGATTATTATGGAATATCTAATTATCTTGAAGAAGCATTAGCTATATTTGATAAAGAAGAATTAGGTAAGCCAATGGATTCTTTAGATGATTTATACAATGAGATGCTAGATTATAGAGAATCTATAATGGGTATGTTTAGAGGAATAAATAAAAATGACTTAGATGCATTAGTTAATAAAATTGAACCAGAGGATAAAAGAGCAGAATTTGAACTTATGTATAAAAAATTCTCAGGAGCAGTAGAGAGTTTATTGCCTAGACATGTAGATACAGATATACTAAATGATCTAAAATGGCTTTCATATATTAGAGCAGCAGCTAAAGCTAAATTTAATCCAAGTGGTGCCATAGATATTTCTGATTGTGGAGAAAAGGTTAGGGAAATAATAGAAAATAACTTAAAGTCACTAGGGGTTAAAGCCTGGATTGCTCCAATAACTTTATTTGAAAAAGACTTTAAGGCTAAGATTAATACATTAAAGTCAGATGAAGCAAAAGCATCAGCTATGGAACATGCTATAAAGCACACTATAAATATTAGAATGAAAGAAAATCCAGCTTATTATGAATCATTACTAGAAAGACTTCGGAAGATATTAGAAGAAACTAAAATTAATTGGATTGAAAGAAAGAAAAGACTTGAAGAATTCATTAATAATGATGTAGAACAAGGAGCAGCAAATGAAGCTAACAACTTAGGACTTGATGAAAAAGAATTTGCTTTCTTTAAAATAGTTAAAAAGTATCTAGATGAAAATAATAATGGAGAAGCAGATTTTATTGTTAATGAGGATGGAGAAACTTATGTAAGTGATGAAACTATAGAATTATCTAAAGAAATAGCTAAAGATGTCAAAAATGTAGTTAGGGATAATTATATGATTGATTGGGTTACAAACCCTACTAAAACTAATGATATACAAAGGGCTATAAAGCTTATGTTAATTAAGAAATATGCTAAGAAATTATCTAGGGATGTTAGAGAGAAAATAATGGAACCATTATTAAATTTAGCAAAGATACATTTTGATGTATTATCTTAATTACTAACATAAAAATTGTTTCGTGGAAGAAGGGTTCTATAATATGCTATCAAAAGAAATTATAAAAATAAAATATAATATTTCTTCTAATAATTATGAAATTAGTATTTTAAGAGAAAAAATTAAGAATTTAGATAACGAAAGAGAAAAATATTTAAAAGAACTTAAGGATTTAGTAGTAGATAAAAACTATAAAGATAAATGCTTTACTTGCACAGAAGGTGTATATTCATCTGATGAGTTTTGTATTAGATGTGGATGGCTTAAATGCAGTTGGTGTAAAAGTTGTGGATGTAATTATGGGAGTTCGAGGGTTAATAAAAAATATAAAAATATTCTAAAAAGCAATAGTGAAGCAAAAATACTAAAAGAAAAAATCGAACAAATTTATGAGAAAAAAAGTCTATACAATGGGAATTGTAATAAGATGATAAATGAGAATGATTTATTCAAGAAAAAGCTTAAGCAATTTGTTAAACTTGGAGTAAAAAATGAAACATAAAGTGCAATACGGAACTAAAGAATTAGAATTCAAAGTTGAGTTTAGAGATAGAGATACTATGAGCATTTCAGTAGAGCCACCTAATAATATTTTAGTGGTAGTTCCCACTGGAACTTCCGAAGATGAAATAAAAGATATAGTAAAATCAAAGGGCTACTGGATAGTCCAAAAACTTTTTGAATTTAGGAATATAGAGTCTAAAAAAGTTAACAGAGAATTTGTAAATGGAGAATCTTTTATGTACTTAGGAAGAAATTATTCTCTTCAAATATATATAGATAAAACTTTACAGAATAACTCAAAAGTTAAACTTTTTAGAGGAAAGTTCCATGTTTATGTTAAGGAGAAAAATGATGAACTTATTAAAGTTGCTATGGAAGCTTGGTATAGAGAAAAAACAGAAGAGCAAGTAAAGAAAAGAATTAAGTATTATCAAAAGTTTTTTGACAAGAAACCAAGTGATATTAAAATTAAAGAACAAAAGAAAAGATGGGCTAGCTGTACATCAAAGAATGAGCTTCTATTTAACTGGAGATGTGCTATGGCAAAGGCTCCAGCTTTAGATTATATTGTTGTCCATGAGATGTGTCATATGTATTATATGAATCATTCACAGGAGTTTTGGGATTTATTAGCTTCAGTTATGAGTGATTATGAAATTAGAAAAGAATGGCTTAGAGATTACGGTATAAGAATGGATTTATAATTATTAATTGATATAAAGAAAAATATAAGATTTGAGGTAGAAAATTATGAGAAAAGAAAATGAGATTTTAAGAAATTTATTAATAGAAAAATCTCCAATTTTGTTTACAGGAGCAGGTTTTTCTTTTGGAGCTATTAAAAGTTTTGATAATAATTTTGAAGTTCCTAAGAATTTAGAAAAATTTATAAAAGATAATTTGCTAAACTTGAAGAGTGATGATTCGGATTATGAAGAAATATTGAGATATGATTTAAAAGAAACGTGTTCGTATGTTAAAGATATTAAATCTAAAGAAGAATTAGAAAAATTTTTAATTGATACTTACTCCGGATTAAAGCCAAGAGATTTTCATAAAAAAATTACTAAATATAATTGGAGAAAAATATATACAACTAATATTGATGATATGATAGAAAGAATCTATAAGGAAAGTAATATAGCAATAAATATCCAAAATTCTAAAAAAGAAAATATAAATTTAAAAAAAGGTGAGAAATGCTTAAGTTACTATAAGTTACATGGATGTATAAATAATAAATCAGAAGGATTTACATTTTCAAATGGCGAATATACTAATATGATGGTTAATTTAGATTATAGATTGTTAACTTTATGTTCAGATATTCAAAAAGAAGATATTATTTTTATTGGAACAAGTTTTGAAGAACCTGATATAGAGTATTATTTGGAGTTTTATAGAAATGCAGGATATGAAACTAAAAGAGGACAAATAGTATTCATTAATCCTTCTCCTACATTAAAACTAAAGAGGAAAGCTCAGGAGTTAGGTGCTGTAATTATAAAATGGACAACAGAAGAATTTTTAGAGTTTATTGATAAATTAAATTATAATCCACAAACAATCGATAAATTAATAAAACAAATGAAATATGAAGGTTTCTTTAGACTTAATGAGATAAGAGAAATATATAAAGGTGATTTATCATATTTCAGTAAGCTATACGAAGGAGAATCTATTCATTGGAAAGATATATTTTATGAATGGGATTTTATTCACCCTATAGAAGAAGATATTATTAATGACATAAAAAATAAAAATAACTTTAATGTGAAATCAAATGTACATTGTGTTACTGTTGTTGGAAAATCTTATACTGGAAAAAGTACAATATTAAAAAGAGTAGCAGCCAATCTTTTTAATTTGGGATATGATGTTATCGAGTACACAGGAACAGAATTTAATAAGAATATATTAGTAGAATACATCAATTTATCAATTAATAGTAAATTTGTTTTGTTATATGATAATGCTAGTTCAGGTTATCCTATTATTGAAAGTTTATTGAAAGATAAAAGGATAAATAAAGAGCTAATAATTTTAGCTGGTGCAAGAGAATATTATCATAATAAAAAGAAGTATTATTTAGAAGATGATTTTAAAAGTTTCAGAGAATATATATTAAAAAATAATATTGATAGAGAATATGCTTCGTGTATATTAGAAAAATTGTCAGATAAAGGATTTGAAGGGCATTTAAGAGTTCAAAAAAAGGAAGAGGAAAAATTAAAATTAATAACTAAAGAAAAAGATCTATTAACTTTTATGCTTAAATTAAATAATGGAGTAAAGTTTAAGAAAAATATAAAAAGAGATGTAGATAAAGCAATTAATATAGATAATATAAATAAGAAAATTATGATAAGTTTAGCTTTATTTGATAGTTTAGATGTAAGTTATTTTCCGGTAGAGCTGTTAAAACCAATTTATAATTCTAGCATTGATAATTTATTAAATAGTAGCGATGGAATATTTAATATGATAAAAGTAACAAGTAACGGAATACAAATAAGAAACTTATATTATGCACAAGATATTTTAAATTTTGCAGAAAATGAAGAAAAGATAGAATGCCTGTACAACGTACTTGTGAATATTGCGGCATTTGTAAATGAAGACAAAGCTAATACGTATAGAGAAATGTTTGAACAATTGACTAAAGAAGATAGGCTTAGAAATCAAGTGAAACTTTCAAAGTTAGATATTAAAAAGTTATATTATAAAATTAAAAATTGGTATGAAAACATAAGTTATTATTGGTTACAATTAGGATTGATAGAACAAGCAAGCTCAGATTTTGAAAGTGCATCTAATCATCTTCAACAAGCAGAAAGTATAAGACCAAATACTTATCAAATTCAACATGCATTAGGCAGAAATTATTTAAGACATGCTAATTATGTAGATGATATAAATTTTGCAATTCCTCTTTTTGAAAAAGGAGAAGAGATATTAATCAGATTGATAGAAAATGAAGAAATAAAACAGCCTATAGCATATTCTATAAATTGTTATTTGCATGAAAAAATAAATTTTATAAATAAGTTTGGATTAGAAATAAGTCAAAATGAATGTAAGAAGATTTATGAATATATGGAGATTATGATAAATAAGAGAAATGGTAATTACGAAGAAAGAGATATTTTTTTATTAACAAAATTTATGAGACTGTTGAAAGAAAAAGGAATATATGGAGTTATAAAATTTACTAATAACTCAAAATACTCTGGAATAAATAAATTAATATTAGAGAGAAAGATAAAGGTTTATTAGCAAGTGAGCAGTTGTGGTATACTGCAACCACCTGAAAACCTAATATAGAAGTATAAAAATAAAGAGAAAATATAAAAAAGATTCACTTATATATTTTCTCTTTTTATTTTGAAATATAAAGTTAATTGTAAATAATATTGGAGGTAGATTAATTTATGAATTAAATTCTATAACAGCATATAATTTAGAAAATTGAAGGCTGGTAGGATATTTCAATAGATTACAATGTTCAAAGACGTCAAGTGGATATATATAAGTTTGTGTTGACTTGGAGCGAAGCGACGGAAAAAGCAAATTTACGTATATCCACTTTTTTATTTTAACTATTTTTATGTAAACATATTCTATAAAATCTATGATAAAATATATATATATTGATTAATTAAATTAAGGAGGATTAAACTTGGGAAATGGAGTAAGTATTCAGTGTAAAAAGTGTGATTATAGTACTACGTTATTTGAAGGATTGGGAAGTAGAACGCAAGACTTTGAAGTATTTAGACGAGAGCTTACTAAAAAAGAAAATGAAATTATAGACTTTATAATTAATAATAATAATATAAATAAGATATTTCATTATAATGTATACACAAAGTGTGAGAAATGCGGAAATTTATCAACTGTTCCTTATGTTGAAATTAATTATGATAATAATAAAGTATTTAAATTAGATTATGAATGCAAATTATGTAAAGGTAAATGTAATTTAATAAGTGAAGAAGAAGTAATAAATAGCAAATGTCCAATTTGTAATTATGAACATCTTCAGAGTGTTAGAAACATATTTTGGGATTAACATTAAATAAAATTATAAAAAAATAATATAAAATTTGGAGGGGTTATTTATGTTGAAAAAATTAGCTTCAGATGCTTTAGGACTAAGTGACATTGGAAAAATAATTGATAAAAAGGACTTTAATAAGGTAGATGCAGATGATTATATAATGCATGAAGATGGAGAGCAAATATTTTTTCTTATAAAATCAAGAACTGATGAATATTGTTTTACTAATCTAGCGCTTATTCATGTAGATGGAACATCTGCTGTAAGTAAAAAGAGACTTGTAACTAGATATGATTATTATAAAAATATTATTAGAAGTGTAGCTATAGAAACCGCAGGAACTATAGATTTAGATTGTGAAATTAAATTTATTATTGGAGAAACTAAGTTTTCTATAGATGTAGATAAAAATCAAATAGAACAGTTAAAGGATTTATATAAATCATTAGTTAGAATATCACATATATCAGATGAAAATGAAATTATGCTTGGTAAATCTGAAGAAACATTAAAGATAGCAGCAAGTGCTTGTGCATCAAGTAAAGTAGTTGATGGTAATGCTGCACAAATATTTAAAGATATAAATGAGTATGCATTTAATTGGACGAAGATAAGCAGAGAAAATTATATTAAAAAAGATTTTACAGATGTATTTAAGAATTATATTAATAATTAGAAATAAGCTAAAATGACAAAAATAAAGATAGAGAAGTATTAATATTTCTCTATCTTTAATTATTATATTTGAATTGTTCAAAAATAAATTCATTTTATACTTTTCTTAAGTTTAACTTAATATTAAAAATTTGAATTTAAAATATAAATAATTTATTGTATAATCAAAGAAAAAATTAGGAGATGATTAAATAATGGGTGTAGAGAAAAAAAGGGAGTTTATAATAAATACAATATACTTTTTAATTATTGCAGCAATAATTTATATAACAATTAAATATGGATTAGGTTGGTTTTTTCCATTTGTAGTTGGGTTTGGAATAGCATTTATATTAAAACCATTAATTAATTTCATATCAAAAAAGTTACGAATTAATAGAAAAGTTGTTGCTGGAATAACTGTACTAATATTTTATACAACTGTAGGAGCACTATTTACATTAATTATAGTTAAGATATTTGTAGCATTAAAAGAAGTTTTTATGAAGTTACCTAATATATATATAACAACAATAGAACCTTCAATATTTCAAATATCAAGTAACTTTGAAGAAATATTAGTGAAATTAGATCCAGCTTTAATGCAAGCTATTAGAGATATGATATCTTCATTAACTAAATCATTAGGAACAATAATAACAAATATATCCTCTGGTGTAGTTTTATTTGTATCATCAACAGTTTCCTCAGTACCATCATTTTTTATTTTGGTAATATTTTCAATTATATCATCTTTCTTCTTTGCGATGGATTATGTAAGTATTACAAGTTTTATAACAAGGCAATTTTCAGAAAAAAGTTCAAGTATTATATTTGAAGTAAAAAACTATATAGTTGGAACTTTATTTAAATTTATAAAAGCCTATTCAATAATTATATCGTTAACTTTTATAGAATTAGCAATAGGACTTTCGATTTTAAAAATTGAAGGGGCGATTACAATAGCTCTTCTTATAGCCTGTGTAGATGTATTACCGGTGCTTGGAACTGGTGGAATAGTAATTCCATGGATATTAATAGAATTAATTAGGGGAAACATAGCTTTAGCAATAGGATTAACAATACTTTATGTTGTAATAACAGTAGTTAGAAATGTATTAGAACCAAAGGTTGTAGGACAACAAGTAGGGTTGCATCCATTAATAATGCTTATGTGTATGTTTATAGGTGTAAAGATATTTGGATTCCTAGGGTTATTTGTATTACCAGTAATAGTTATAATTTTAAAGAATCTAAATGATAGCGGAAAAATACATATATTCAAATAATTAAAATAAGATACTAAAAATACACAAAGTTAAGAAAATATATTTTAATAAGTAAGTAAATAATTAAAAATAAAATTAACAAAAAATGGATAGTTATTTATAATAGTTAGTAAAGATAATTTAAATCTTATATGATAATAAGTGGACATATATACAGAAAAACATATTTGTTTTCTATTTGAAATAGTATTATCATATAAATATAAAATAAAAGCGAGGTGAGAAACTATGATGATGAATACTCACAAAGCTTTAGCACAAAAATTCATAAATAGTGTAGAAGAAGATAAAGTCTTTATAATAAATGAAGGACATTTTATATGGGGTAATTTAAAACCTGATTCTGTATCAAAATATAAATTTAAAAAACATTATATAGATGAAAGTTTTGATATGATTATTAAAAAAATAGAATTTTTATCTTCGTTAACATTGGATGATATTTATAATAGGTATTCACCAAATAAATTTAATCAAGAACTAGGTGTTGTATGTCACTTCTTATGTGATTATTTTTGTATTCCTCACTTTCAAAGATGGGAATTTAAAAGTGCTAATGCTATGAAAGAGCATGTACTATACGAAAATGACTTAAATAAATTTTCTAAAAGTTATAATATTAAACAAGATATAAATTATCATCTAACCTCAGAAGAAATAAGAAAATATATTATGAATTTACAAAAAGAGTATCAAGGTAAAATTTCTTATGAAAAAGATTTACTTTTTGCTAGTCATATTTGTACAACAGTTATAAATATGGTACTAAATGAAGTAGTTTTAAATCAAAAATTAAAAGAGCATATTGCCTTAGTTATATAGAGAGTCAATGACTCTCTATTTTTTTTAAATTTTAATTAGAATATCTTTATAATAGTTGACATTTTTGTGAAAGTTAGCATATAATATTATTAAACAAACATATGAACAATTGCTCATATGTTCAAGGAGGATATTATGGAAGAAAATAGATTAGAAAGTTGTAATTGTACAATAATTCATAAAGATGTTGTTGAGAAAGTAAAAGAATCTATACCAAATGAGGAAAGTTTATATGATTTAGCTGATTTATTCAAAGCTTTTAGTGATTCTACAAGAATAAAAATATTATGTGCCTTGTTTCAAGAAGAGTTATGTGTATGTGATTTAGCAGCATTATTAAGTATGACACAATCAGCAATTTCACATCAACTAAGAGTATTAAAATCAAATAGATTAGTTAAGTTTAGAAGAGACGGAAAAGTTATATATTATTCATTGGCAGATGATCATGTTAAGCATATATTTGATGAAGGGTTTAAGCATATTATAGAATAAGAAAGTGGTGAAAAGTATGAGTAGTAATGAAGTAAAACTAATTTTATCAGGGTTAGATTGTGCAAATTGTGCAAATAAAATAGAAACAAAAGTGAATAACTTAGATGGTATTAATGAAGCTACTTTAAATTTTGCAACATCTACTTTAATTATAGAGCTAAATGGAACAATAGAAAGAGAAGATGCAATTAAAGAAATAAAATCTATAGTAAATAAATTAGAGCCAGGTGTTAAAGTATTTGATAAGGATGAAAATAGAGCAATTAACAAAGAAGATGTTAAGAAGTGTACAAGTGAGTCTTGTTGTAAACCGGAAAATGATATTGATAAAGAAAGTCATAACCATAATGAAAAACATTCACACAGTCATTCACATGAACACTCCCATGGACATTCACATGATCATTCTCATGGGAATGCAGTAGGTCTAAAAGAAAATATTAGATTGATAATAGGGGTTGCAATTTATGTACTTGCTATAATTTTCAAAGAAGAATATCCTATATCAATAATTCTTTTTGCTAGCAGTTATGTTTTAATTGGAGGAGATGTAGTTTTAACTGCTTTTAGGAATATATTAAGAGGGGAAGTTTTTGATGAAAACTTTCTAATGACAGTAGCAACTTTAGGAGCATTTTTTGTAGGAGAGTTTCCAGAAGGAGTAGCTGTTATGTTATTCTATCAAATAGGAGAGATATTCCAATCATATGCAGTTAATAAGTCAAGAAAATCAATTACTTCACTTATGGATATAAGAGCTGACTATGCTAATCTAATAAAGAATGGCAAGGAAGAAAAAGTTAATCCAGAAATAGTAAATATAGATGATTTAATAGTAATAAAGCCAGGGGAAAGAGTACCATTAGATGGTATTGTAATAGAAGGAATAAGCTTTGTTGACACATCAGCACTTACAGGAGAATCAGTGCCAAGAGAAGTTTTAGTAGGAGAAGATATTTTAGCAGGCTTTATAAACACTAATGGTGTCTTAAAGGTAAAAGTTACTAAAAGCTTTAAAGAATCAACAGTTTCTAGAATACTAGAGTTAGTAGAAAATGCTTCTAATAAGAAGGCACCTACTGAGAAATTTATTACTAGATTTGCTAGAGTATATACTCCAATAGTTGTATTTTCAGCATTAGCATTAGCAATAATACCTCCTTTATTAATTAAAGATGCAAATTTCTATGATTGGATTTATAGAGCATTAATATTCTTAGTAGTATCTTGTCCATGTGCATTAGTAGTTTCAATTCCTCTTGGATTATTTGCAGGAATTGGTGGTGCATCTAGAAAAGGTATATTAGTTAAAGGTGGAAATTATTTAGAAGCACTTAAAGATGTTAATACTGTTGTTTTTGATAAAACAGGAACATTAACTAAGGGTGTATTCAAGGTAACAGAAATAAATAATGTTGATATATCTAAAGAAGAATTAATAAAGGTTGCAGCTATTTCAGAAAGTTTATCAAATCATCCAATAGCACAATCTATTATAAGAGAATATGGAAAAGAAATAGATTCACAAAAGTTAAGTAATTATGAAGAAGTATCAGGATATGGAATTAAAGCATATATAGATTCTTTAGATGTACTAGTGGGAAACTACAAACTAATGGAAAAGTATAATATAAAATATAATAATGTAAATTCAATTGGGACAATAGTTCATGTAGCAATAAATAATGAATATAAGGGTAATATAGTAATTTCAGATGAGATAAAAGAAGGTTCTAAATCAGCAATAGAAGGATTGAAGAGCATTGGTGTATCTCAAACAGTTATGTTAACTGGAGATAATAAGTCAGTAGGAGAAAAAGTAGCAGCATTAGTAGGTGTTGATAAAGTATTTGCTGAATTATTACCAGGAGACAAAGTTGAAAAGGTGGAGGAGTTAATTAAAAATAACTCAACTAAAGGAAAAGTCATATTTGTAGGTGATGGAATAAATGATGCACCAGTTTTAGCAAGAGCTGATATTGGAGTTGCTATGGGTGGTATAGGCTCAGATGCAGCTATCGAAGCAGCAGATGTAGTACTAATGAAAGATGATCCTGAAGCGTTAGTTACATCAATTAAAGTAGCAAGAAAAACAAACAAGGTTTTATGGCAAAATATAATCTTTTCATTAGGAGTAAAACTTCTTGTATTAATTTTAAGTGCTTTTGGAATGGCAAATATGTGGGAAGCGGTATTTGCAGATGTTGGAGTTACTGTAATTGCGGTAATAAATTCAACAAGATGTCTAAAATAAACAAAATTTCATAGGTAAACTTTTTTTATTGACAAATTTCATCATATTAAATATAATAAACTAGGTTGAGAACTTTTTAGGCAAAGGGAAGCATACAAGATCATTATCTTGTTTACAAAGTACGTAGAAGCTTTGTATAAATTAAATAGACTTATGTATAACGGATCTGCTACGTTATACATAAGTCTTATTTTTTATTATTTTATAATAAAATTAAAAAACAATAAAAATATGGAATTATAATAAAAAACATATTAAAATGGAGATAATAAAATATAAAGTAAGATAATATTATAAGTTTATAAGTTTCTTTAACATATGGTGGAATATGTTTTAAATTTTTAATAATAGTGGTAAAATAACTATTGTAAATAAGAATAGTATTATTTTAATATATAATAATAAAGAGGATTAGGAGAAGATTGTTATGGATAAGAAAAAGAATATTTCTATGGCTGTGATAAAAAGATTGCCAAAATATCATAGATATTTACAAGAATTATTAAGAAATGATGTTGATAGAATATCTTCAAAAGAATTAGGTGAGAAAATAGGTTTTACTGCATCTCAGATAAGACAAGATTTAAACTGTTTTGGTGATTTTGGGCAACAAGGATATGGGTATAACGTAAAAGATTTATATAATCAAATCAGCTTAATTTTAGGTTTGAATAAAGAATATAAAGGGATAATAGTAGGTGCAGGTAATATAGGGCAAGCGATAGCTAACTATAGTAGATTTTCTCAAATAGGATTAAATATTGAGGCCATTTTTGATGCAAATCCCAAATTAATAGGAATGAGAATAAGAGATATTGAGATAGAAGATATAGATGTGTTAAAAGATTATCTAAAGGATAATAAAATTGATATAGGTATAATTTGTGTTCCAAGAATAAATGCACAAAAGGTAAGTGACATATTAGTAGAAAATGGTGTTACAGGTATATGGAACTTTGCACCTGTAGATTTATTAGTACCAGAGGAAGTGACAGTTGAAAACGTTCATTTATCGGAAAGTTTACTAACATTGATATATTTACTGCATGATAAGGATGAAAGTAAGTAATTACATTTTTTATTTGGATTAAATTACAAATAGTTATTGCAAAAGGAAATTTAACAGTTTATAATAATAATTGAAGCAAATGCTTCAATTATTTTTTAATTTAGATTGTTATAAGATTAACAAATTGTTGATTTATGATACACACTAAAGTAAAAATAATTACTTATAAATTTAGAAATATTCAGATAATAATCGTTTTTATTAAACAAATTTAATATAAGATAAGCAAGATAAAGGAGGATTTTATTGTGGAATTAAAAAATATAATTCTTGAAAAAGAAGGAAATCTAGCTATAGTTACTATTAATAGACCTAAAGCACTAAATGCATTAAATTCAGAAACTTTAAAGGATTTAGATTTAGTTTTAGAAAACTTAGAATCTGATAAAAATATCTATTGTGTAGTGTTAACTGGGGCAGGAGAAAAAGCTTTTGTTGCTGGAGCTGATATTTCAGAAATGAAAGATCTATCAGAGGAAGAAGGAAAAGAATTTGGCCTTTTAGGAAACAAAGTTTTCAGAAGATTAGAAAAATTGGACAAACCTGTTATTGCAGCAATATCAGGATTTGCACTTGGTGGTGGATGTGAATTAGCTATGGCTTGTGATATAAGAATAGCTTCAGAGAGAGCAAGATTTGCTCAACCAGAGGCAGGTCTTGGAATAACACCTGGTTTTGGTGGAACTCAAAGATTACCAAGACTAGTTGGAGAAGGAAAAGCTAAAGAACTTATTTATACATGTGCAATGGTAAAAGCAGATGAAGCTCTTAGAATAGGATTAGTTAATAAAGTTGTTCCACTAGAAAGCTTAATGGATGAAGCAAGAGCTATGGCAAACCTAATAATAGCAAATGCTCCAATAGCAGTTAAACTTTGTAAGGATGCTATAAATAGAGGAATGCAAGTTGATATGGATAGTGCTATTGTAATAGAAGCAGAAGACTTTGGAAAATGCTTCTCTACAGAAGACCAAAAAGAAGGAATGACAGCATTTATAGAAAAGAGAAATAAAAACTTCTTAAATAAATAAAAAAATAACTATAACTAACTTACAATATTTAAAAGATAATATAAGTAAAAAGGGTGCAATATCGAGGAGGTATAATAAATGAATTTTCAATTAACTAGAGAACAAGAATTAGTAAGACAAATGGTTAGAGAATTCGCTGTGAATGAAGTAAAACCAATTGCTGCTGAAATTGATGAAACAGAAAGATTCCCTATGGAAAATGTTGAGAAGATGGCTAAGGTAGGAATGTTAGGAATTCCATTTGCTAAAGAATATGGTGGAGCTGGTGGAGATACACTTTCTTATATTTTAGCAGTAGAAGAATTATCAAAGGTTTGTGGAACTACAGGTGTTATATTATCTGCTCACACTTCTCTTTGTGCTTCATTAATAGATCAATTTGGAAATAAAGATCAAAAAGAAAGATATTTATCAGACCTTGCAACAGGTAAAAAACTTGGAGCATTTGGATTAACAGAGCCTGGAGCAGGTACAGATGCAGCTGGACAACAAACTGTTGCAGTATTAGATGGAGATCATTATATATTAAATGGATCAAAAATATTTATAACTAATGGTGGAGTAGCAGAAACATTCATAATATTTGCTATGACTGATAAGAGTAAGGGAACAAAAGGAATTTCAGCTTTTATAGTTGAAAAAGCTTTTGAAGGTTTCTCAATAGGTAAAAAAGAAGATAAGCTTGGAATTAGAGCATCTTCAACAACTGAATTAGTTATGAGTAACTGTAGAGTTCCAAAGGAAAATTTAATTGGGCAAGAAGGTAAGGGTTTTGGTATAGCTATGAAAACTCTAGATGGAGGAAGAATAGGTATAGCAGCGCAAGCATTAGGAATTGCAGAAGGTGCTTTTGAAGAAGCAGTTAATTATATGAAAGAAAGAAAACAATTTGGAAGACCATTAGCAGCTTTCCAAGGATTACAATGGATGATAGCAGAAATGGATACAAAGATTGAAGCAGCAAGACATTTAGTTTATAAAGCAGCTTTCTTAAAAGATGCAAAACTTCCATATTCAGTAGATGCAGCAAGAGCTAAGCTTTATGCAGCAGAAGTAGCTATGGATGTAACAACTAAGGCTGTTCAAATATTTGGTGGATATGGATATACTAAAGAATATCCAGTTGAAAGAATGATGAGAGATGCTAAGATAACTGAAATATACGAAGGAACTTCAGAAGTTCAAAAAATGGTTATTTCAGGAAACGCTTTAAGATAATAGGGGAGGATTTATAAATGAATATAGTAGTTTGTTTAAAACAAGTTCCAGATACAACAGCTGTTAAAATTGATCCAAAAACAGGAACTCTTATAAGAGATGGTGTACCATCAATAATAAATCCAGAAGATAAGCATGCATTAGAAGCAGCTTTGACTTTAAAGGATAACGTAGGAGGAAAGGTTACAGTAGTAAGTATGGGGCCTCCTCAAGCACAAAATGCGTTAAGAGAAGCATTATGTATGGGAGCTGATGAAGCTATACTTATAACAGATAGAGCTTTTGCAGGAGCTGATACATTAGCAACTTCAAAAACTTTAGCTGGAGCAATAAAAAAATTAGAGTATGACATAGTTTTCGCAGGAAGACAAGCTATAGACGGAGATACTGCTCAAGTTGGACCAGAAATTGCAGAACATTTAGATATACCTCAAGTAACATATGTTCAAGATGTTAAGGTAGAAGAAGATGGATTATTAGTAAATAGAGCTTTAGAAGATGGATATGAGTTAATAAAAGTTAACACACCAGTTCTTTTAACAGCTATAAAAGAATTAAATAAACCAAGATATATGAATGTTAAATATATATTTGAAACAGCTAAAAAGGAAATACAAATTTGGTCAGCAGATGACTTAGAAGTGAATAAAGAAGAGTTAGGTCTTAAAGGTTCACCAACAAAAGTTAAAAAATCAATGACTAAAGAAGCTAAAGGTGCTGGAGAAATAATAAATGAAATCCCACAAGAAGCTGCAAAATATGTATTAGGAAAATTAAAGGAAAAGCACTATATCTAAGATATATGGGAGGTAAAAAAGATGAGTATGGCAGATTACAGAGGCGTTTGGGTATTTGCTGAGCAAAGAGAAGGGGAACTTCAAAAAGTTTCTTTAGAATTACTTGGTGAAGGAAGAAAAATTGCTGACAAATTAGGAGTAAAATTAACAGCATTAATATTAGGAGATAATATTAATCATTTAGCAGATACATTAGGAAGACACGGAGCAGATGAAGTTATAGTTGCAGAAAATGAATTATTAAAACACTATACAACTGATGGTTATACAAAGGTTATTTGTGACTTAGCAAATGAAAGAAAACCAGGAATTTTATTTATAGGTGCAACTTTCATAGGAAGAGACTTAGGACCAAGAGTAGCTGCAAGATTATCAACAGGATTAACAGCTGATTGTACAGTTTTAGATGTTGATGTTGAAAAAGCTGACTTATTAGCTACAAGACCAGCATTTGGTGGTAACTTAATGGCTACAATAGCTTGCCCTGATCATAGACCTCAAATGGCTACAGTAAGACCAGGAGTTTTCTCAAAGCTTGCTGATGAAGATAGAAACTTTACTGTAGAAAAAGTAGAAGTTAAATTACAAGATTCAGATATAAGAACAAAAATAGTTGAAATAGTAAAAGAAGCAAAAGATATTGTTGACATAAGTGAAGCTAACTTTATTGTATCAGGTGGTAGAGGAGTAGGTTCAAAAGAAAACTTTGCTATTTTAAAAGAATTAGCAGATGCACTAGGTGGAACAGTAGCAGGTTCAAGAGCTGCTGTAGAAAATGAATGGATAGAAAGAGATTATCAAGTTGGTCAAACAGGTAAAACAGTAAGACCTACTATATATATAGCTTGTGGTATTTCAGGAGCAATACAACACGTTGCTGGTATGCAAGATTCAGATTTAATAATAGCTATAAATAAAGATGCATCAGCTCCAATAATGAAAGCAGCTGATTATGCAATAGTCGGAGACTTATTAAAAGTTGTACCAGAAATGACAGCTCAAGTAAAAGCACTTAAGGAAAATTAAAGAAAGAAAGTGGGAGGGTTTTGAAGATGGAAAAGATTTTTGTAATAGGCGCAGGTACTATGGGAGCAGGAATAGTTCAAGCTTTTGCTCAAAAGGGATATGAAGTAATAGTTAGAGATATAAAAGATGAATTTGTTGAAAGAGGAATAAACGGAATCAACAAAGGATTAACTAAGTTAGTTGCTAAAGGAAAAATGAGCGAAGAAGATAAGGAAGCTATACTTTCAAGAATAACTGGAACTACAGATTTAGCTCTTGCTGAAGATTGCGATTTAGTAATAGAAGCTGCAGTTGAAAATATGCAAATCAAAAAGCAAATATTTGCTGAATTAGATGGAATTTGTAAAGAATCTACTATATTAGCTTCTAATACATCATCTTTATCAATAACAGAAGTTGCATCAGCAACAAAGAGAGCTGATAAAGTTATAGGTATGCATTTCTTTAATCCAGCACCTATAATGAAGTTAGTAGAAGTAATTAGAGGAATAGCAACTTCTCAAGAAACTTTTGATGCTGTTAAGGAATTATCAGTAGCAATAGGTAAGGAACCAGTAGAAGTAGCTGAAGCTCCAGGATTTGTTGTTAACAGAATACTTATCCCTATGATCAATGAAGCTACTTTTATCCTTCAAGAAGGAATAGCATCAGTTGAAGATATAGATACATCAATGAAATATGGCGCAAATCATCCAATGGGACCTTTAGCATTAGGAGATCTTATAGGATTGGATGTATGCTTAGCTATTATGGATGTTTTATACAATGAAACAGGAGATAGCAAATACAGAGCAAGTAGTCTTTTAAGAAAATACGTTAGAGCTGGATATCTTGGAAGAAAAACTGGAAGAGGATTCTATAATTACTAAGATTACATTATAAAAATATAATTTTATTTGTTGATGCTTATAAAGATAGAGAAGTTTGTTTAATTTCTCTATCTTTATTTATATACAATTAAATATTAGGTAGATTATTTAAATATTTAATAATCTATTTAAATTATATAGATTATTATTAAGTATTAATTATCCATTTTTTATTAATAATATGATATAATTTATAAAGATAAAAATTATTAATATTTAGTTAGACTTTTAGGGGAAAGGATAACTGACTTAGAATAGTTTTTTTATATCTCGGGGATAAATAATATATTAAGGATATATTAATTACATGTATGAGGTGAAAAAATGGATTTCAAAAATACAATATTTGAAGATAACAAGGTAATAATACAAGGCTTAAAGAACTTTAACATAAAGCAGATATTAGAGTGTGGGCAATGTTTTAGATGGGAAAAAATAAGTGATAACAATTATATTATTATTGCGTATAGAAGAGTTATAGAGGTAATACAAAATAATGATGAAGTTGTTATACTAAATTCAAATGAAGAAGATTTTAAGAATATATGGAAGAATTATTTTGACCTAGAAAGAAATTATGATGAAATAAAAAATGTTCTTGCAAAAGATGAAATACTTAGAAAAAGTGTTGAATTTGGATATGGAATTAGAATTCTAAATCAAGATCCATTTGAAATTCTTATAAGTTTTATAATATCTGCAAGAAACAGTATTCCTTCAATAAAGAAAACTGTTAAGAAGATATGTGAAAAATGGGGAGATAAAGTAGAGTATAAGGGGAATGAATATTATTCTTTTCCAACTCCAAACTTCATTAAAAATGCAACTTTAGAAGAAATTCAAGAAACAGGTGCATCATTTAGAAGTAAGTACATAGTTGATACAATTAAAAAAGTAAATGAAGCCATAGAAGTTAAAGAAGATATGAAAGTAAGTCCTAGTAAGTATGAAGAAAGACCAGAAATATTAGATTTTGATTTAGAATATATTAAGTCATTAAGTGATGATGAATGTCATATAGCTCTACAAAAATTTATGGGAGTAGGAGCTAAAGTAGCTGATTGTATAATGCTATTTTCAATGGCAAAACATTCATCCTTCCCAGTAGACGTATGGGTCAAAAGAGCTATGATTCATTTTTATGTAGCACCAGATGTATCTTTAAATAAGATGAGAATATTTGCAAGAGATAAATTTGGAGCATTATCAGGAATGGCTCAGCAATATTTGTTCTATTACGCGAGAGAAAATAAAATTGAAGTTTAAATTTATATAGTTCACAGCGCACAGTTCACAGTTGTTTTGTTTTGCGAAGCAAAATTTTTAGTTTGCAGTTCACAAGGCACAGTGCACAGTTGTTTTATTTTTTTAGGTAACAGGGAACAAGTATCAGGTAACAAGTACTAGATGTAAACTATAATTAAAAATTAAGAAACATCTACTTCAAGGTAAGCTTAGGGACAGTAGTTAGTTTTGTGTAGCAAAATAACCTTAATTTTTTCATTCTTTCATTTATAAATTGCTTTGCAATTTATATCATAACCTGTTCCCTGTTACTTTATTCCAAAAACTGTGAACTGTGAACTGTGCGCTGTGAACTGAAAAATGCTTCGCATTTTATAACTATTGGAATTTAATAATAATAAATATATAATTAAATTGATAAGTTTTAATATAAAATATAAAGTAAGAAATGTAGATTATAGATAATAAGGGGCGTAATAATACATTTAATATGCTTAATCAAATAATATAAATATTGTAGGGGGAAAAACAATGTATTATTTAGGAATTGATGGTGGAGGCACTAAAACAAAATACCTATTAGTAAATGAGGGTTTACAAAAGGTATGTGAAAGGGAAGGATCAACTATACACATTCATCAAGTTGGGGTAGAAGGAATAAAAAGTCAACTTAAGGAAAACATTTCAAAGATATGTGAAGAAGTAAACATATCTACAAAAGATATAGCTTATGCTTTTGCAGGAGTACCAGGCTATGGCGAAAGTTTAGATGATATGGTAAAAATTGATGAAGCAATAAAAGAAGTTATGGAGGTACCATATTCAATTGATAATGATGCTGTAAATGGATGGGCTGGAGGAACTGCTTGTAAGCCAGGAGTAAATGTAGTGGCAGGTACAGGAAGTATAGCTTATGGAAGAAATGCAGAAGGAAAGCTTGCAAGGTGTGGTGGCTTTGGACCAGGAATAGGTGATGATGGAAGTGCTTACTGGATTGCTTTAAGAACTATTAATGAATATACAAAGCAAAAAGATGGAAGAAGTGAAAAAACAGTTTTAGTTGATATATTAGAAAAGGAATATAACATATCATATAAATATGAAATAGTTGATATTGCATTTAACAGATTAAAGTTCAATAGAACAGAGCTGGCTAAATTCTCAACAATATGCTTTTTAGCAGCAGAAGCAGGCTGTTTAGCTTGCAAAAAAATATTTAAAGATGCGGCAAGGGCTATATTTGAGCATATATATGCTATATCAAAGGAACTGAATTTCAACGAAGAATTTGTTGTTTCATATACTGGTGGAGTTTTTAAAGCAGGTAAGCATGTTTTAGAGCCACTAAATGAAATGATAAAGGAATCTGGATTAAAGTGTTACTTGCAAGAGCCTGAACTTGATCCTTGGAATGGATCTGTTTTATTAGCATATACTTTAGCTGGTAATACTGTACCTGATAATGTAAAAGAAATATTAAAATAAGAGTATAAGATATAGGTAACACACAGTTTTTTCAGTTAAGAATTCACAGTGCACAGTTCACAGTTTTTTCTAGTTTACAGTGCACTGTGAACTGTGAACTGTGAACTAAAAAAGAGGACTGCTAGTAAATAGCAAGTGAACTTGTCAATATAAAGTAGACATTTAAAAAAAGAGGTATAAATTAGAGATAATTTATATCTCTTTTTATGTAAATCCATAATATTGTCTATATTCTTTAGGTGAAAGATATCCAAGCGCATACGCTGGTCGGTCATTATTATAATACCTAACAAATTCTTGAAGAAATTTACTTATATCTGAATATTCATTGATGTCATAATCACTAGCTATTTCACTCTTAATCCATCCATTTATAGATTCAATTATTGGATTATCAGTGGGAGTTCCTACTCGAGACATAGAACGTTTTATGTTATAATTAAATAGATCTTTATTATAAGGTCGTGATGAATAGACAGCTCCCTGATCGGTGTGCAAAACTGTGGGAGTTGTTTTTTGTTTTGTAAGTAATTTTAAATCATTAAGACACTCATAGTAAGTTCTAATATCTCCAGGACGTCCTGAAATATGACTTGAAATAATAGAATTATCAAATGTATCCAAGATATATGTCCATTCATAATTTTTCCCACGATGCTTAAGCATTGTCATATCAGACACTACTATTTGAAGTGGTTCTTTAGCATTCCATTTACCCGAAACTATATTTTTAAAACGGACATTTTCATGGCCGGGTTTACAGTATTTATATTTTTTTCTTGCAGTTGATCGAATAGCTGCATTCTTGCAGCATTTATGTGCTAAATTATCAGAAAACATCCAGCCTGTATTTTTACGTATCAAATGAGCTAATCTATGATACCCATATGAGGGATGTTTCTCATGTTCTTCATTCAATAAATTAGTAAGCATTCTTCTATTCAGTTGATATATATTTTCTTTATTAAGTCTGTTTTTCCATTTATAATAACCTGATCTATTAACATTCATTATTTTACAAAGAAATGTAATAGGATAATTATTATTTAATTCATAAATCACTTGGAATTCAAGTCTTTTGTAGTAATGAGTTCCTTGTTTGCACCAACTCCTTTCACTATATAACCTTTTTTTAAGCGTTCTATATCAACTTCAAGTTGTGCGACTTGAAGTTGAAGTCGTTTTATCTCTGGCAAATCCTTGCTTCTATGAAGCGCGGCGAAAGCATTTCCTCGCTTTCCTGTTTTAGAAATCAAACCTTCAATTCCTTCATTTTCATAGTTTTTAATCCATTGATGAAGCATACTATCTGTAACTTTTTCTTCTTTAGCTAGCTGTGTTCTTGATATTTCACCTTCGAAATATCGTTTAACTATTCTTTCCTTCTCCTCAGGAGTCCACCTTTTATTTTTTCCACCTTTAGGCCTTCCTACTTTATTCATAATTACACCTCCGATAATTTAATTATATGCAAAAATAGACATTATAAAAATTTTACTTTTTATAATGTCTATTTTCATTTTACAAGTTCAGAAGATGGAAGTGCACACTTAGTAGGCACAAAGGGATTAGCAGGTTCTACATTGAAGATGAATGATGGACTCAGGATATTAGTTGAAGATGCAATGGTACCGTTTAACTATGCTATCAATGCATGTACTATAAATCCTGCTAAGTGTTTAGGTGTTGATAAACGCAAGGGAAGGATAGGAGTTGGATATGACAGCGATTTGGTTATTCTTAACAATGACTATTCGGTGCATCAAACATATTGCTTAGGAAAGGCGATGTTATAGTGAAAAAGAATATTGTAAATCTATCAGGGAACAATATATATTTAGACCTTTATGGAGATGCTGTTTATTATAATATTTTTAATAAAAATGGATATATAATATCAAAGCAAATGGAACAAAAATTCAAGATATTTTACTATAGATATTCAATTATATTTATTTTTATGGTACTAATGGGAGATTATTTTAAATCCTTACAAAATACATTTTTAATTGGAATTGTAGTTACAGTTTTAGTAGAGATATACTTTAGGACTATCTTCTTAAATAAATTAAAGGTCATAAAGAATTTCAAAAGAGAGCGTAAAACTTCAAAATTGGAAAGTATAGTTAATAGTAAGGAAAAAGAAAAAATAGTAATGAAAGCATGTGCATATGCTTTGTTAAGTGTTCTTCTAATTTTAAATGCAATACAACAAAACTTTAACGCATTATTTTTGACTTTAAGTATATTAGGAGCAGTATATAGCATTTATATAGGAATCATTAATATTATTGCTTTTAGAAGAATAAAAAAATTATAATTTACTGATTTCATGAAGTTAATTTAATAAAATGGAAATTTTTAAGGTTTAAAAATTTCCATTTTATTCATAATGTAAATATAGTTTTTAATAAATTATATAAATAAAAAAATTCAACCAAACTGGTAATGACGACATTATCAGTTTAGGTTTCTATAATTTTGAAGGGGGTGATGCTATTTTAAATAAAGAATAAAAAATTAAGAAAATATATGATTTACATTTCTACTCTACAGAAAAAAACCAATAAGATCCTTTCTTTAATAGTAAATGATTTTAATTTACTAAAGTTAAGAACCTAAAGATAAAGCAGTTAAAATACATAAGAATAAATGATAAGGGTATATACATAAGATTAATTTTACTAGTAAGTATAAATTAAAATAAATAGAAATTTAGGGGGAATTATGAGAAGAAAAATAATAATAGCAAGATTAACTGCACTTGCTTTAACCGCAGCGTTTACATCAAGTCTTACAATTCAGACAACATCTGCTTATGCTTATTCAATAACAACTAATTCTAATGAAGAAGGCCAATTTATTCAATCACTAGTAAATGACTACAGTGAAATAGGAGGGGTTGAAAGCTATACTCAATCAGAAAATAAAGTTATTTTTCAAATGACTACTGGAGAGAAGGTTAGAGTATCCTTCCTAGAAAATGATATATTCAGAATATATATGGATCCAGAAGGTAATTTTCAAGAAGATCCAATTCCAAATTCAAAGGATCATATAACAAAAATTATTGATAGAACAGAGGATGAATATAACAAAGTAGCTC
Organism: Clostridium sp. C8; assembly: GCF_001010885.1. Taxonomy (NCBI): domain Bacteria; kingdom Bacillati; phylum Bacillota; class Clostridia; order Eubacteriales; family Clostridiaceae; genus Clostridium; species Clostridium sp. C8. The sequence goes on from NZ_LBMX01000012.1 coordinate 88,607, forward strand.
CAACAGTAGAAAATGGTAGCATAATAAAAGTCTCTACTGATACTATTGAACTAAGAATAGAAAAAGAAACTGGTAAAATGGAACTTTTCAATAAGATAACAAATAAAACAATTTGGAAAGAGGCAGAACCATTAAAATATAAATCTAACGAAACTATTCAAACTTTAGAAACTAATGATGATGAATATTTTTATGGTGGCGGACAACAAAATGGACGTTTTTCACATAAGGGGAAAACTATAAACATAAAAAATGAAAATAACTGGGTAGATGGAGGAGTTTCAAGCCCAACACCATTTTATTTTTCAACAAATGGATATGGGGTTATGCGTCATACATTTAAACCAGGGCAATATGCTTTTGACTCAACCGAAAAGGGAAAAGTTATTACAAAGCATGAAGAAAAACGATTTGATGCTTATTATTTTGTGGACGATACTCCAACAAAGATTATTAATAAATTTACAGATTTAACTGGTAAACCAATATTATTACCAGAGTATGCATTTTATATAGGTCATGCCAATGCCTATGCTCGAGATTGGATCAATGATGCAACAGGACAAGAATCACAAACTCAAAAGCCAGGGTTTGATCGTCAAGAAACTTTAGCGGTAGACGCTGTAAAAGTAATAGATGAGCATGTTAATAATGATATGCCTATTGGATGGTTTTTACCAAATGACGGTTATGGTGCTGGATATGGGCGAGCAGATACTATTGATGGAAATATAGATCTCTTAAAGCAGTTTGTTGATTACTCAAGGAGTAAAGGTATACAAGTGGGGCTTTGGACACAAAGTGATTTAAAACCAACTGGTAGTGGACCAGCTTATCTTCAACGTGATATAGATAAAGAAGTTGGAGTTGCAGGAACTAATGCAGTTAAAACAGACGTTGCATGGGTAGGAGCTGGATATTCATTTGCTCTTAATGCCGTAAGACAAGCAGCGGAAGGAATAGAAAATAACTCTAAGGATGGTGCAAGATCTTTTGTTGTATCATTAGATGGATGGGCTGGTACTCAACGTTACGCAGGTATATGGTCTGGGGACCAATATGGCGGTAATTGGGAATATATTCGTTTCCATATTCCAACTTATATAGGATCAGGATTATCAGGACAGCCTAACGTAGGATCAGATATAGATGGAATATTTGGCGGAAATAATTTGATTCAAACTCGTGATATTCAATGGAAGGCATTTACACCAATAGAAATAGATATGGATGGTTGGGGAAGTAATCCTAAAAAGCCTTATATATTTGGAGAACCTTATACTTCAATTAACCGTATGTATTTAAAATTGAAAGCAGAAATGATGCCATATAATTATACAATAGCGAATGAAGCAACTACTGAAGGAACTCCAATGATACGTGCTATGATGTTAGAATATCCTAACGCATATACCTATGGAACAAACACCCAATATCAATATATGTGGGGACCAAATTTATTGGTAGCACCTGTATATCAAAATACTGCAGCTGACTCAAAAGGAAATGATATACGTAATGATATATATCTTCCAGATGAAGATCAAATATGGATTGATTACTTTACAGGTAAACAATATAGAGGTGGAGGAGTATTAAATAACTTTGATGCACCTATGTGGAAACTTCCTTTGTTTGTAAAAAATGGTGCTATTATTCCTATGAATAATGAAAATAATACTCCAGATACAATAGATGATTCACAAAGGAAAATTGAAGTATATCCAAGTGGAGACACTAACTTTGAGATTTATGAAGATGATGGACTAACTACCGACTATAAAGAAGGAAAATCAGCAACAACAATGATAACTTCATCTGCTCCTAAAACAGGAAAAGGAAAAGCTGTAATTAAAGCAGGAGTATTAAATGGGGACTATGAAGGAATTGTTACAGAGAGGTCAACAGAATTTATAGTAAATGTTAGTGAAAAACCAACAGATTTATCATTAAATGTTGGAAGTGAAAAGGTTCAATTAACAGAGGCAAAATCATTAGAAGAATTTGAAAATGGAACAAATGTATATTTCTATGATGCAAGTCCAAATCTTAATAAATATTCTACTGAAGGCTCAGAGTTTGAAAATATAGAAATTACTACAGCTCCTAAGCTTTATGTAAAATCAGAAAAAACTAACGTAAAAGTAAACGAAGTTGAATTAACAATTAATGATTTTATAAATACTCAAGAGATATCTAAGAATGAAGTTAATACAGACTTAAGTGTTCCTGCAAACTTTACTGCACCAGAAGAATCAATAACTCCAAATTCTATTACTTTAAACTGGGATAAAGTAGAAAATGCAGAAACTTATGAAATTGAAATTGATGGTATTGTGTATAAAAATATAACATCAAATCAATATATCCATAATAACTTAAATTTTGATACTGAGTATAACTATCGTATACGTAGTATAAATAAAGATGGTTATTCACCTTGGAGTGAAAATTTAGTAGTTAGAACAGCTTTAGATCCATATCGTAATGTTCCTAATGGAATGACAGTTAAGTGGACGGACGGGCACTATAGTAGTGATGTACCTGCTAACGCTGTAGATGGTAATGATACTTCTCAATTCCATTCAGCAGGAAATGCAATAGATAAACCATTTATAATTGATATGCAAAAAGCTTATCAAATTGAAAAACTAGATTTATTATTTAGAGCTAGTGGAAATGGTTCTGTAAAACGTGCAGAAATATACAGTAGTATAGATGGAGTAAACTATCAAAAGGTATTTACAAATGCAGCAAATTCAGGAAATGCAGCATGGACTACTGATGGACAAGTAAAAACTATAAACTTTAGTTCTCCAATAAAAGCTCGTTACTTTAAGATTGTAACAAAGGAATCTGTTGGTAACTTCCTGGCTATGAGAGAATTCCGTCCATATAAGGTAGATGGAACTAACGGACAAGTTGTTGGTGACTGGAATAATGGCGGAACAATAGAAGAGGGAGATTTGACATTCCTTCAAAACTATACAGGGTTATCATCTGTAGATGCTGATTGGGATTATGTTTCAATGGCAGATTTAAACTTTAACAATGTTATTGATGCTTATGATATTAGCTATGTTGCAAGTAAGTTAGAAGGCGGTGTAATACCAACTGATGGAGTAAAAGTTGCTGGAGAGGTTATGCTAGTTCCAAGCAAAACAAGTATTTCAGCAAATGAAATATTTACTGTTGATGTTGTAGGTACTGGATTATCAGATGTTAATGCGTTCAGTATAGAAATACCTTTAGAAGCAAATGAATATGAGTTTGTTAAAACAGAAACTACAGTAGTAACAACTTCTATGAGGAATTTATCAAAGATTAGAATGCATAGCAATAATAAACAAGACCTTTATGTTGTATTTACAAATGTAGGTGATAATATCAAGGTTAATGGAACGGAGACAATTGCAAGAATTACTTTGAAAGCAAAAAGTGATATAAACTTTGCTTTAGCACCAACTAATGCCTTAGTAGTTGACAGTAACTTAAATTCTAAAAATGCAATTGCTAATATTACTAATCCAGATTCTCCATTACCAGAAGGACAAAATTCATTAGTGAAGATTGGAAAAGAAAGTATTACTGTAACTGGTGATGAATCACAGTTACAAACAGGAATGAGATTAAGTAAATTGATTGATGGAACTACAAGTAGTGATGATTCTTCTCGTATGGATTTAAAGTGGGTATATACTCCAGATCAAGTGGATAAAGGTAAGCTTCCATTTGAAATGACATTTACTTTTAATGAGCCAAAGAAGTTTAGTAATTTCACAATTTACAACCGTACAGGTAGTGCTGCAGCATTAAAAAAGGTGAAAGCAGTAGGTTATCTAAATGGTGTAGCAACTGATTTAGGTGAAAAAGTTAATTCCACAAGTGCAGTTGCAAAAACTATATATGAATTAAATAACCAAGTATTTGATAAGATTGTAATTACAGCTTTAGAATCTTTTAAAGATATAAATACCTTAGCAATCAATGAAATAGAATTCTATGAACAAAAGCTTCAAACTCCATCATCAATAGAATTTTTAGAAAATACTCCAAACAATATATATGTAAATAAGCTAACACCAGTATTTGCAAAAGTATTACCTGAAAGTGCAAATAATTTAAACTATAGACTTACTTCAGCAAATGAAGAAATAGTAAAGGTTATCCGTATAGATAATGATAATTCAGTAACTTATTATCTAAGAGGAATTAAGTCAGGCACTACAAAAGTAATGGCTACAACTGCTGATGGACAGTTAAGTGTAGAACATGAAATTACAGTAGTTGATGGATTTGATAAATCAAAGCTAGTTGAGGCTATTGAAAGTGCTAAGGCATATGAAAAACTTAATGAAATTTATACAGAGGAAACTTATTCGACTTTACTAGAAGCTATTAAAAATGCTGAAGAAGTATTAGAAAATGCAAAGAGTGAAGCGGAATTAAGCGCTCCAATTATATCAATAAGAACAGCAATAAATGCATTAAGAGAGCGTAATACAGTTGATGAAGATAAAATAGACTTTAATAAATTAGAAGCTATATATGCAACTACAGAAGCTGATAGTGATTTAAAAGGAAATGCTATAGATGGAGATGAAAATACAATATGGCATTCAGGATATCAAGCTAGTGATAAGTTACCAGTTTCAATTATAGTTAAGTTAGACAAAGCTTATAATCTTAATCAGATAGATTATATGCCAAGACAAAATAGTAAAAATGGTCATGTGACTGAATATTCAATTGAAGTTAGTTTAGATAACCAAAATTGGGAAGCAGTTAGAACTGGTACATTTAAGGAAGCAAGTGATGGTTCAGGCTTAGAAAATAAAGGATATAATCCAATACGATTCAATACAACTAAAGCTCAATATGTTAAATTTACTGCGTTAAAAACTCTAGGTGATACTCGTGATAAGTATGCTAGCATAGCTGAACTTAGATTCTATGGACAAATAGCTCCTATAGCGGCAGAAAACATTACTTTAGAGAATACTGAGTTAAATATTAGTGGAAACACTACTCAAAAGCTAATTCCTGTTTTAGATCCGATTGATAGCACAGATGTTATAGTTTGGGCTTCTGCTGATAATAATATTGCAACAGTAGATGAAAGTGGCAATGTTACTGCAGTTGAAGTAGGTACAACAACTATTACAGCTACTATACCAAATGGCAAAAAAGTAGTAGCAACTGTGACTGTAATACTTAATAAAGAGGAGCTAGATTTAGAGGTTTCAGAATCAGAGAAGATTATTAATGAAGAAGGCTCAGAAGCTAAATATTCTAGAAACTCTTGGAATACATTTAAAGAAGCTTATGATGCTGCATTAGCCTTAGGAGAAGGCTCAACTCAAAATGAAGTTAATAAAGCTAAGGCAAACTTAGAAGTAGCAAGAGAAGCCTTAGCGGTAAGAACAAATAAAGAAGCCTTACAGATTAAATTAGAGGAAGCAAATAAATTAATATTAGAAACAAGTAAATACTCAAAAGCATCACTTAAGGCATTAAAATCTGCTATTGAAGAGGCAAATTCAGTTTTAGCTAATGAAGCTGCTACAGAAGAAGACTTTTCAGTATCAAATAAGGAACTTGTAGAGGCAGTTGAAGAATTATTTGATATAAGTGAAATAAATATTGCATTAAAAAATGCTAATGATGTAGTAGAAAATCAATATACAGAAGCTTCATATAATGAATTCTTAAATGCAAAATATGCACTTGAAGAGTTATTATTAAAAGATGATGTAGAGGCTGAAGTTTTAGAAAATGCTAAGTTAAATCTTCAAAACAAGATAAATCAACTAGTTAAGGTTGCAGATAAATCAAATTTAACTAAAAAGATTGATGAAGCAGAAGCTTTAATAGAAAAAGACTATACAGTTGAAAGCTTTAAAGCTCTTAAAGCCGCTCTTAATTCAGCTAAGGAAATATTATCAGATAAAGTAGCAACTCAACAACAAGTAGATGAAGCACTTTCAATATTAGAAGATTCTATAGAGCACTTAGTTAAAGCCGATGAAGAAAAACCTGTAGAGCCTGGAAAAGTAGATAAATCTAATTTAGAAGAAATAATAAATAAGGCTAAGGGTTTAAATAAAGAAAAATATACAAAAGAAACTTGGGATAAATTACAGGAAGTTTTAAGCAAAGCAAATGAAGTACTAAATAATAAGGACGCTAATGAAGAAGATGTAAATTCAGCTATAAGCAATCTAGATGATGCTATAAACAAGTTGAAAAAAGTTGAAGATAATACTAATACCGATAAGGGCAAGGAGAATACACAAAATGACAACTTACCAAGTACTGGTGGAAGTTCACCTATGGCTTTAGGATTATTTGCAACGTTGATGTCAATTGCTGGAGTAGTAACTATAAAAAGAAAAAATAAATAATTAAAAATTTTATAGGAATAGTAGGTAGATTTAGTTTTAAACATATCTATCTACTATTTCTACAAATCTACATATATTTAAATATAAGAATAAGAGTGTTGACATAGGTAAGAGTATAATTTACAATGAAATCTGAATAAAGGTCATAATCTTATTTGAATTTAAATAATAAAATATGCATCTTAATGCTTCTTTTATTTAAGAATTATGATATAATTTAAATATAAATATGGTAATATAAAAAATGGGGGGATTTAATGACTACTGTAGATAAAACCTCTAGAACGCCATTATACCTACAACTTATGAATATTCTAATAGATATAATAGAAAATACTTTAGAAGAAAATGAACAAATACTTTCAGAAAGAGAAATTTGTGAAATTTATGATGTAAGTAGGACAACTGTTAGACAGGCGATGGATGAGCTTGAAAAAGAGGGATATATATACAAGGTACATGGAAAAGGTACTTTTGTATCACCAAGAAGAATGAATCAAGATTTAATTTCTTTTTATTCATTTACAGAAGAAATGAAAAAGCTCGGCAAAAAACCTAAATCAGAAGTTACTGGTTTTGAAATTATTCAAGCCGGTGATAAGATAAGTTCTATATTTAGAATAAGTAGTGAAGATTTACTTTATAAAATATCCAGAATACGAATGGCAGATGGAATTCATATGTTATATGAAACAACATATCTTCCTTTTAATAGATTTAAAGGTATTACAAGAGAGAAATTAGAAGAAAAGCCAATGTATGATGTATTAATAAAAGAATTTAATGCAAGGTTAACATCAGCAGAGGAGTTCTTTCAACCTATATTAACTAATAAATTGGAAAGTATCTATTTGGATATTAAAGAAGGATCACCAAGTTTGAAAATCGAAAGATTGACCTATGAAAATGAATCTGTGATAGAGTACACTGTTAGTGTAGCTAGAGGAGATAAATTTAAATATAGAGTAAAATTAAATAATAATTAAAATAAAAAAATTTTTTTAGGATTACTGGTAATGATGACATTAACAGATGCAGGAGGTATTAAAATGATTTTTGGAATGAATAAAGAAAAAATGGAAGGCTTAGGGGCAGTTCATACTGTCTCAGAAATAAGACAGCAACCTATGCTATGGCAAGAAACCTACAATATAGTAAAAGAAAATGAAGAGAAAATAAAGAACTTTTTAAACAGAGGTTTAAAGGAAAATACCAGAATAATTTTGACTGGAGCAGGGACTTCAGACTATGTTGGAGATACAATTTATACGTATTTAGCAAAGAAATTAAATTTAAGAGTGGAAGCTATTGCTTCAACTGACTTAGTATCAAATCCAGAAGAGTTCATAGAAGAAAATGTACCAACAATTTTAGTTTCTTACGCAAGATCTGGAAATAGTCCAGAAAGCGTTGGAGCATTTAATTTATTTAAAGATAATGTAAAAGATATATCACAACTGGTAATTACATGTAATTCCGAAGGAGAACTTGCTAAAAAGGCTTCCATAAGTGATAGAGATCTTTGTGTATTAATGCCAGAAGCTTCAAATGATAAAAGTTTTGCTATGACAAGTTCTTTTAGTTGCATGTTATTAGCATCATTATTAATATTTGATATTAATAATTTAGAGGAAAATAAGAAATATGTTGATATAGTTATTAATCAAGGAAATTCAATTTTAGATACTAAATGGGAAGATATAAAAGAATTAACAGAATTAAATTCATCAAGAGTAGTTTATCTAGGATCAGGCGCACTAAAAGGATTATGCCAAGAAATGGCTTTGAAAAATTTAGAACTTACAAGTGGGAAAGTAGTAAGTGTCTGTGAATCTGTATTAGGATTCAGACATGGTCCAAAATCAATAATTAATGATGAAACTTTAGTTATATTTATGAATTCTACCAATAAATACACTAATCTTTATGATATGGATCTTATAAAAGAAATAAATGGTGATTCAGGGAATCATAAATTGGCGGTAATAAGTTATGAAAGAAATGAAGAGTTAAAGGATGTCTGTGATAAATATATAGGAATAGACGGACAAACAATTCCAGAAGTATATACAGTATTTAATTATATGTTATTTGGACAAATTTTTGGATTATTTAATTCAATTAGATTAGGAATTTCACCAGACAATCCAAGACCAGATGGAACAGTTAATAGAGTTGTTAAGGGAGTAGTTATTCATAAATACAATAAATAAGTTTATATGAAAGCTTTAGTTAAAGTTAACAAAAGAAAAATAATTTTTATATATTGTAAAAATCAAAAAATTTCACTAAGAGGAGTTGAAGTAAATGATGAAAATATTATCAACAAGAGAAATGTTAAAAAAGGCTCAAAGAGAAGGGTATGCTGTACCAGCATTTAATATTCATAACCTAGAAACATTACAAGTAGTGGTAGAAACAGCAGCAGAATTACAATCACCAGTAATTTTAGCAGGAACACCATCAACAATAGATTACGCAGGTGGAGAATACATTGTGGCAATGGCTCAAGTTGCAGCCCAAAAACACAATATTCCAATAGCTATACACTTAGATCACTTTGAAGATGTAGAAGAAATAAAGCATTATGTAAATATGGGCTTTAACTCAACTATGATAGATGCATCACACTCATCATATGAAGATAATATAAAAACTGTTAAAGAAGTAGTAGAATATGCACATAAGTATGATGCAACAGTAGAAGCGGAGCTTGGAAGATTAGGCGGCCAAGAAGATGATTTAGTAGTAGATGAAAAAGATGCAATGTACACTAATCCACAACAAGCAAAGGAATTTGTTGAAAAAACAGGAATAGATTCATTAGCAATAGCAATAGGAACAGCTCATGGATTATATAAAGGCGAAGCAAAGCTTGATTTTGATAGATTAAAGGAAATAAGAGATATGGTAGATGTTCCACTAGTATTACATGGAGCATCAGATGTACCAGATGAGTTAGTTAAAAAAGCAATTTCTCTTGGAATATGCAAGGTTAATGTAGCAACAGATTTAAAAATACCATTCTCTGATGCAGTAAAGAAATTCTTTAATGAACATCCAGATGCTAATGATCCTAGAAAGTATATGACACCTGGAAAAGAAGCTATGAAAAAGATAGTTGAGCATAAGATAATGGTTTGCGGAAGTAATGGTAAGGCTTAATTAAATAAGTCGTTTATTAGTAATTATACAGTAAGTGTATAATTAGTTGTTAATTGGTATATATAAATTGCAGTAAAATTGAGAGAAAATAATATTAAAGCACCTGCTAAAATATTATTTTCTTTCATATATAAATGAAGTTTTAGGGATATAAATAATCCTTAAATATATAAATAATAAGGGGTGAAGAAATGATACATCCAATGAAGGATATCGTTAATAGATATAAAAATGGTGAAAATGTAGGAATATTTTCTGTATGTTGCTCTAATAATTATGTAATAGAAGCAAGTATGGAAAAGCTTTTAAATAAAAATATACCGCTTTTAGTAGAAGCAACAGCAAATCAAGTTGACCAATTTGGTGGATACACTGGAATGAAACCAAAAGATTATGTAGAGTATATTTATAAAATAGCAGAAAGAATAGGATTTCCAAAAGAAAGAATAATTTTAGGAGGAGATCATTTAGGACCATTAACCTGGAAAAATATAGATCCAAGTGAAGCTATGGAAAATGCTAAAAGTTTAATAAGAGAATATGTTTTAGCAGGATTCACCAAAATTCATATAGATACAAGTATGCCACTAAAAGGAGATATTGAAAGTGGTAAATTTGGAGATGCATTAATAGCTGATAGAGCATCAGTGCTATGTAAAATTGCAGAAGAAGCATACTTAGAGCTAAAAGAAGAAAACAAAAATGCTCTTCATCCAGTTTATATTATAGGTAGTGAAGTTCCGATACCAGGAGGAGCACAAGTTGAAGAAGAAGAAGGCCCAAAGGTTACTAGCGTAGAAGGTTTTAAGACTACAGTAGAAACATTCAAATCTGCATTTGAAAGCTATGGGGTAGGAGATGCTTGGGAATATGTAATAGGTGTTGTAGTACAACCAGGTGTTGAGTTTAGCAGTGATGAAGTGTGGAATTATAACAGAGAAGAAGCTAAAGAATTAATAAATGGATTAAAAGATTATCCACAATTAATATTTGAAGCACATTCAACTGATTATCAAACACCTAAAGCTCTAAAACAAATGGTTGAAGATGGGTTTATAATATTAAAAGTTGGACCAGCCTTAACATTTGGCTTTAGAGAAGGTATATTTGCATTAAATCTTATTGAAAATGAAATATTAAAATACGATTCAAATGCAGAATTATCTAATTTTATGGAAATATTAGATTTTAGTATGGTAAAGAATCCAAAAGATTGGGTACATCACTATTCAGGTACAGGAGAAAAAGTAAAAATAGAAAGAAAATATAGCTTATCTGATAGAGCGAGATATTATATGCCTAAAGATGAAGTTAACTTTGCTTTAGAAAAGCTTATGAGTAATTTAGAAGGAATGGAAATTCCGATAACAGTTATAAGTCAATTTATGCATGAACAATATAAAAAGGTTAGAGAAGGATTATTAAAGCCAAATGCTAAGGAATTATTAAAAGATAGAATTGGTGAATATTTAGATGACTATATATATGCCATTGAAGCTAATTGTGAAACAACCTTATAGAGAACAGTTCACAAGGTATAATTCACAGTTATTTTATAGGTAAAAGGGAACAAGTAGCAGGTAACAGGTTGTGATATAAAATTATAAATCAATTTATAAATGAAAGAATGAAAAAATCCTTTAATGATTTTTTCATTCTTAATTTTAAATTTATAACTTGTTCCCTGTTCTCTGATACCTGTTCCTTTATCCAAAAAACTATGAACTGTGAATTGTACACTGTAAACTGAATAAAATTGCTTCGCATTTTATATTTTCAGAATATTTAGAATAAAACAACTTGGGATAAATTAACTGATATAATAATATAGGGGATAAATAGGTTAAATTTATTTATATAGGAGGATTTTGGTATGTTCCAATTTGAAACTCAATTAAAAAAGCTCAAGCATGAGGTATTGACAGAAGTTGCTAAACTAGCTAAGGATGGAAATCTAACAACAGAATCAATTGAAAAAATTCCTTATGAAATTATTAAGGGGGATACAGCTATGTATAGATGCTGTGTCTATAAAGAAAGAGCCATTGTTTTAGAAAGAGCTAAGCTAGCAGCAGGGTATTTAGCTAATGGAGATAATATAGATGATGAATTTGTTGATATCAAAGAAGATGATCAAATAATATATGTCATTGAAGCAGCTTGTGATAGATGCCCTATAAATAAATATAGTGTTACAGATTCATGTAGAAATTGTTTGGCACATAAATGTCATGAGGCTTGTAACTTTGGAGCAATAACTTATGTTGCAGGAAGAGCATATATAAACCAAGAACTTTGCAGAGAATGTGGAATGTGTAAAAAAGCATGCCCTTACGATGCTATTGCTGAAGTTATGAGACCATGTAAAAGAGTATGTCCAACTGGTGCATTAGATATAAATATAGAAGATAGAAGAGCTATGATAAAAGAAGAAACATGTGTTAACTGTGGAAGTTGTATGAATGCATGTCCTTTTGGAGCTATTTCTGATAAAAGTCTAATTGTTCCTATAGCAAAAAGACTTGGAAGAAAGAGAAAAATGTATGCAGTAGTAGCACCAGCAATAACAGGACAATTTGGAGCAAAAGTTTCATATGGACAAATCAAAAATGCAATAAAGAAATTAGGCTTTGTAGATATGGTAGAAGCAGCTTGTGGTGCTGATGCAGTAACTGTACATGAAAGTGGAGAATTTTTAGAAAGATTAGAAGAAGGTCAAAATTACATGACCAATTCTTGTTGTCCAGGATTCTTAAGTTATATTGAAAAGATGTTCCCATCAGAAGTAAAAAATATATCAGGAACAGTATCTCCAATGATAGCAACAGCGAGATTTATAAAACACAATGATCCAGAAGCGAAAGTTGTCTTTATTGGACCATGTACTGCTAAAAAGAGTGAAGCAGTTAGAGAGTCAGTAAAAGATGCAGTAGATTATGTTATAACATTTGAAGAACTACTTGCTTTATTTAGCGCTTTTGATATAGATATTGATTCTTGTGAAAATGAAGTTGTGGATGATGCATCAATATATGGAAGAGGTTTTGGATCACATGGAGGATTAACAGCCGCTATAGAAAATTACGTTAGAAGCCAAGGAATAGAAGTAAATTTCAATCCAGTAAAGGTATCTGGAGGGATAGAAATAAAGAAGATGATGACTATGGCTAAGATTGGAAGACTACCAGGTAACTTCATAGAAGGAATGATGTGTGATGGAGGTTGTATAAATGGAGCAGGTACTTTAGTAACTCCATTTAAATCTAAGACTGTATTTAATAAGATAAATTCACAAGCTACTAAGAAAGCTGTTATAGATAATGAAAAAATTAGTGAATACAAAAATATAAATTTAGAAAGACAGTAGAGCTTTGCGAAGCAAAATTTCTAGTACATAGTTAACAAGGCACAGTTCACAGTTATGGAAATAATTCAGCAATTGTGAACTGTGAATTGTGTACTGTGAACTAAATAAATTGCTTCGCAATTTTTTTATACTAATCTATTGGTAGGGGTAAATTGTGCAAAATATATATGAAAAAATAAAAGGAATTTTCACAAAAGAAATTGATACAGAAAGGCTAGTAAACATAATATTATATTCTGTAATAATTATTATGCCTTTTATAGTTGTAAATGTATCATCACCAAGATATGTAGTAGGAAAATTAATCTTTCTTTATATTGTAGGAATAATTTCTCTGTTATCGTTAATAAAACTAAAGGTAACAGAATTTAGTATTGAGCATAAGATAGCATTAGTGTTTCTCCTAACAATGTTAATTCCAAGTATATTATCAAAGGAAAAGTATGTAGCTTTTATGGGAAATATCACTAGAGGTGAGGGATTTATAATTTACTGTATTTATATAATATTATTTATACTAGCTTCTAAATACTTAATATTAAACAAAAGAATATTAGACATAATACTAATATCTGCTTGCATTATGGCCTCATATGGAGTAATACAGTTTTATAATATTGATCCTGTACAATACTGGATGCTTGGATATATATCAGTTGGAGATTCTATTGGGTTAATAGGAAATAGAAACTTTTTTTCTTCTTACCTATGTATTTTTCTATTTATAAGCATGGCTATTTATATATTTAATGGAGGAAGAAAATATTTAATATATTCAGTAATAATATTTTCAGCTTTAATTTGTACATTAACACGTAGTGGATGGCTTGCTTTTATAATATATTCAATTATAGGATTTATTCTAATTTTTAAGGATATAAAAAAGATAAAAAGAGCAGGTAATATTTTTATATTGTTCTGTGGAATATTTCTATTAATAAATATATCTTCAGGTGGAAAAATTTTTAGTAGAGCAAATAATACTATATCAGTAGATGAAAAAGGAAATACAAAAATTCAAGATAGCGGAAGAATAGAGATATTAAAAATTTCATGGAAAGCATTTATAGATAGTCCTTTTATAGGGTGGGGGCCTGATACTTTAAGTTATAGATTAGATTCTGATTATCATAAAAGCTATCAAGGATATTTAGAAAATAATGGATCATATATTGATAAATCACACAATGAATATTTAGAATATGCAGTCAGTAATGGTATTTTTAATTTAATAACATATTTAACATTAATAGGAGTAATATTATATAAGCTAATAAAAAACTTTAACAATAATATATCAAAGACATTATTTTTAACTTTAATAGGATATTTAGTACAATCCTTTTTTAATATAAGTGTCGTAATGGTGGCACCTATTTTTTGGATATTTTTGGGGATATGTATAAATAAAAATACTTACAACTTAAGTCAATAAGATTTATAAATGGAATTATATTTAAAATGAAGAAAATAAACAAAAGTATGAGGAAAATGGAAATATTTAATGTAAAAGAGTAATAATTATTATATATAGGGTAATAATATATGAGGTAACATTTGAAAAATATAAAGTAAAATATTATCATAAAGTTGTTAGCACTTATTGGTGGTGAGTGCTAATATAAAAGGGTAATTAAATTATAGATATAAATAGGAGGGATTTTTTATGAATATTAAACCACTAGCAGATAGAGTAGTTATAAAAAAATTAGAAGCAGAAGAAACAACTAAAAGTGGTATAGTTCTAACTGGAACAGCAAAAGAAAGACCACAAGAAGCAAAAGTTGTAGCAGTTGGACCAGGAGCAATTGTAGATGGAAACAGAGTAGAGATGGAAGTAAAAGTTGGAGATAAAGTACTTTATTCAAAATATGCAGGTACAGAAGTTAAAGTTAAAGGTGAAGAATACACTATTTTAAAACAAGATGATATTTTAGCAATAGTTGAATAAGGGAGGAAAAAGTTATGGCAAAGATGATTAAATTTAGCGAGGATGCAAGAAGATCAATGCAAATTGGTGTTGATACATTAGCAGATACAGTTAAGGTTACTTTAGGACCAAAAGGAAGAAATGTAGTTTTAGATAAAAAGTTTGGAGCACCGCTTATTACAAATGATGGTGTTTCTATAGCAAGAGAAATAGAGTTAGAAGATCCATATGAAAATATGGGAGCACAATTAGTTAAAGAAGTTGCAACAAAAACTAATGATGTTGCAGGGGATGGTACTACAACAGCAACTCTTTTAGCACAAGCAATCATAAGAGAAGGATTAAAAAATGTAACAGCTGGAGCAAATCCAATACTAATTAGAAATGGTATTAAAATGGCAGTTGATAAGGCTGTAGAAGAAATTAAAAAGATTTCTAAACCTGTTAATGGTAAAGAAGATATAGCTAGAGTTGCAGCTATTTCAGCATCAGATGAAGAAGTTGGTAAGTTAATATCAGATGCTATGGAAAAGGTAGGTAACGAAGGAGTTATAACTGTTGAAGAATCAAAATCAATGGGAACTGAATTAGATGTAGTTGAAGGTATGCAGTTTGATAGAGGATATGTGTCAGCTTACATGGTAACAGATACTGAAAAAATGGAAGCTGTTTTAGATAATCCAGTAATTCTTATAGCAGATAAGAAAATTTCTAATATCCAAGAATTACTTCCAATACTTGAACAAATAGTTCAACAAGGTAAAAAATTACTTATTATAGCTGAAGATGTTGAAGGCGACGCAATGACTACATTAGTAGTTAATAGATTAAGAGGAACATTCACATGTGTAGCTGTAAAAGCACCAGGCTTTGGAGATAGAAGAAAAGAAATGCTTCAAGATATAGCTGTTTTAACAGGTGGTACAGTAATATCAGAAGAACTTGGTATAGATATAAAGGAAGTAACTTTAGATATGCTTGGACAATGTGAAAGTGTTAAAGTTACTAAAGAAAATACCACAATAGTTAATGGAAAAGGAAATAGCGAAGCTATTAAGGAAAGAGTTTCACAAATAAGAGCTCAAATAGAAGAAACATCTTCAGAATTTGATAAAGAAAAATTAACAGAAAGATTAGCAAAACTTGCAGGTGGAGTTGCAGTAATTAAAGTTGGTGCAGCAACAGAAACAGAATTAAAAGAAAAGAAATTAAGAATAGAAGATGCTTTAGCAGCAACAAAAGCAGCTGTTGAAGAAGGTATAGTGCCAGGTGGTGGAGCTGCATATGTAAATATAATTAATGAAGTAACTAAGGTAACTTCAGATGTAGCAGATACTCAAGTTGGTATTAATATAATTGTAAGATCATTAGAAGAACCAATGAGACAAATTGCAATAAATGCAGGAGTTGAAGGTTCAGTTATTATAGATCATGTTAAGGGACGTGAAGCAGGAGTTGGATATGATGCTTTAAATGGAAATTATACTGATATGATTAAAGCTGGTATAGTAGATCCAACTAAGGTTACAAGATCAGCACTTCAAAATGCTGCATCAGTAGCATCAACATTCTTAACAACAGAGGCTGCTGTTGTTGATATTCCACAAAAGGAATCACCAATGCCAGGAGCTCCAGGAATGGGCATGGACGGAATGTACTAAGATTAATAGAAATAGAGACTTAGATTTTACTAAGTCTCTATTTTTTTATGTGATTGTAGTGATATAATTTATTAGGGAAATATAAGATATTAAATAAATAAGTAAGTAATCCGTAGTAATCATTAGTATAATATAGTTAGTATTAATATAAATTAGAGAGGTAATATCATGACCAAGTATAGTAATAAGAAAAAAAAGAAATATAAAAAATATAATTTCACTATAATTGAAATGATCACATTAATAGTATTAATAATAGCATTAATGGCTATATTAATACCTAACTTTAAAAAGTATTCAGTTGATACAAAAAAGGCAGAAGTAAAGAGCGCAATACAAGATTTTATAATGGCAGTAGAAATTGCGAAGATAAAAGATGATATTGAGATTTTAGATTCAGAGTCTATTAAATCAATGGAAGATAATAATGATAAGATTTTAGGTATAATAAAAAACTATATTGATGATTCAAAAAAAATAGAAAAAATAAAATATTTAAAGATAGAAGAAGCTAAACAAATAATAACTGATTCAGCAGATTTTGAAATAGATAAAGAAGGAAACTTTTTAAAAATAATTAATAACAAGAAATTAAGTTTTATTAAGGCGGATATTACCACTATATATAAGCAAATTGATATAATATAATATTCTTAAGAGGTATATAAGAATTTCAATTAAATAATAATAGATACAATTTAGTGGGTTAAAAAGATAGAATAATATCCAATTTATTACAAAAACCTTAAACTTTAAAAGGAAATGGGTATGTAATGTAGAATTTATATTAATATAGATTTTAAATAATTTATTGGAGGTATTTATGGGGATATTTGTATTTATAATAGGGTTATGTATAGGTAGTTTTTTAAATGTTTGTATATATAGAATTCCTAAAGAAGAATCTATATCATTTCCACCATCACATTGTACAACTTGTGGTTATAATCTTAAAGCATATGACTTAGTTCCAATACTAAGTTATTTATTTTTAAGAGGAAAATGTAGAAAATGTGGTGAAAAAATATCATTAAGATATCCATTGATAGAACTTTTAAATGGATTAATATATTTATTAATATTTATTAAATTTGGAATAAGCTTAAATTTTATATTTTATAGTTTACTATCATCCTTACTAATTGTTATTTCTTTTATAGATTTAGATAGTAAATATATATATACTTCAAATACTATTTTAGGCGCAGTAATTGGATGTATTTATATATTAGTAGGAGCATATATTGGAGAGGTTAATATTATAAATAACTTACTAGGTGGAATTATAGGATATGCAATTATTTATCTAATAGTTATAGCCACAAATGGTATGGGGCAAGGAGATGCGGAGATAGCTGGTATTTGTGGACTCTTTTTAGGTATTAAAGGAATTTTAGTAACTCTTTTTATTTCTATAATATTAGGAGGACTAGTTGGGATTATAATACTTTTATTTAAATTAAAAGATAAGAAATCAGAAATAGCTTTTGGACCATATATAGCTATAGCAGCTGTTATATGTATATTTTATGGACATGAAATATTGTCGTTATATCTAAGTTTTTTTTATTAATAAAGTGAATTAAATTAAAAGTGATATTCAGATTGAAAAAACAATAAAGCTATATTAATATTAGAATAAACAAATAATGGGCAAAAAAGGAAGAATTTTTAAAAATATAATTAAAATTAAACTACGGAGGGGAGTTTATGGCTATAGTTCAAAAGAAAAGACTTGGTGACATCCTGGTAATGGCAGAAAAAATAACTCCTTTTCAACTTCAAAATGCATTGAAAACTCAAAAAATTTTAGGTAAGAAGTTGGGAGAAGTGCTAATTGAAAGTGGTGTTGTATCAGAGGAAGATATTATAAATGCCATAGAAGCTCAAACAGGCATAAAAAAGATAGATTTAAATAATGTTGCTTTTGATAAAAGAGCAATTAAGATAGTACCCCAAAATCTTTGTAATAAATATAATTTAATTGCATTTGGATTTGAAGAAGATAAAATAATGGTTGCATTATCGGATCCATTAAATATATTTGCTATAGATGATATTTCTATATCAACGGGATTAAGTGTTAAGACTTTTATCGCTCCTAAAAGGGATATTGATAAATTCGTTAAAATAAATTATAGCAGCGAAGAAGTTAATAAAGCTGCAGAGGAGCTTTTAAAAGAAAGTTTAGAAGCAAAGAATATATCATTAGATGTAGAAGAAATTGATGACGTAAAGAATGCTCCAGTTGTTAAAATGATTGAATATTTATTTAGAAATTCAGTAGAAATGAGAGCATCAGATATACATATAGAACCATATGAAAAGGATATTAGGATAAGATATAGAATTGACGGTGAATTAACCACTATTAATACACTAGGCATAGAAAGTTTAGCTCCACTAATAACAAGAATAAAAATTTTAGCAAATTTGAATATAGCAGAAAAAAGAGTACCTCAGGATGGAAGAATAATAACAAAAGTAGGAAATACTGATGTAGATCTTAGAGTATCTGTACTTCCAATTGTAAATGGAGAAAAGGTAGTTATTAGAATTTTAAATAGAGATAGTTATAAAGTTGGTAAAGAAAGTCTTGGATTAAGCAAAGAAAATCTCAGAAAATTAAACAATATAATATCTAGTCCTCATGGAATAGTATTAGTAACAGGACCTACAGGAAGTGGAAAATCAACTACACTTTATACTATATTAAGTGAACTTAATTCTAATAATGTAAATATAGTAACAATAGAAGATCCTGTTGAATACACATTAAATGGAATTAACCAAGTTAATGTAAATACAAAGGCTGGTTTAACCTTTGCAAGTGGACTTAGAAGTATATTAAGACAAGATCCAGACATAGTTATGATTGGAGAAATAAGAGATGAAGAAACTGCACAAATAGCTATAAAGGCTGCTATAACAGGGCATCTAGTGCTAAGCACATTACATACTAATGATGCACCATCTTCAATGACTAGATTAGTTGATATGGGGGTTGAGCCATATTTAGTTGCCACTTCAATTTCAGGAATCATAGCTCAAAGATTAGTAAAAAAGATATGCAACAACTGCAAAGAAGAATACATTGCATCTGATTATGAAAAGTCAATATTTAATGTTGATAGTAAGGAAGTTCTAAAGTTATATCATGGTAAGGGATGTGGACATTGTAATAATACTGGATATAATGGGCGAATAGGTGTATATGAAATAATGGAAATAACAAGAGAACATAGAGATGCAATTAATAAAACGAGAGATTCCAATATTTTAATGGATATATCAATGAGGCATGGTATGACAACACTTGCAGAGGAGTGTAAAATATTAGTTCTAAATGGTACAACAACTATACAAGAACTTGCAACTGTAACATTATTAAGGGATATATAAGGGGTGATAAGAAGTTATGAAAAATTATAAATATAGGGCTATGAAGAGTGATGGAACTAAAATAGAAGGGAAATTCGAAGGTAGTTCAAAAGATGATGTAATAAATATGATAACTTCAAGTGGATATTATCCTTTAAAGATAGAAGAAATAGTTGAGAGCAAGTCAATAGAATTTAAGCTATTTGAGAAAGTAACAACAAAGGATTTAGCAATATTTTGCAGACAATTTTATACTATGTTAGATGCAGGTGTAACAATAACTAATTGTATAAATATTTTATCAAAGGAAATACCAAATAAGAAATTAAGAGAAATTTTATCAACTATTGAGGATGATGTTAAAAAAGGAGAACTATTATCAGAATCAATGGCTAAGCACAGTAAGCATTTTCCTCAACTTTTAATAAGTATGGTAGAGTCTGGCGAAGTTAGTGGAAATATTGATGAAATGATGCTTAGAATGTCTGTACATTTTGAGAAAGAAAATAAAATAAATAATAAAGTTAAGTCAGCAATGACATATCCAACTGTACTTAGCATAGTTGCACTGGTAGCAGTTATGTTTATAATGACTTTCGTAATGCCAACCTTTGTGGAAATGTTTGAAGGTGAAGGTATAACCCTTCCTTTGATAACAAGATTTATGCTTGGCACAAGTAAATTTCTAAGCAATAACTTAATTATCATAATACTAACAATAGTAATCATGGTAATAATTTTTAATATTTACAAAAAAAGTTCAAATGGAGTAGTAACTATAAGCAATTTAAAATTAAGGCTTCCTATTATAGGAAATTTAAATAAAAAAATAATAGTATCTAGATTTACAAGAACTTTATCTACCTTATTAGCATCAGGAGTATCTTTAGTGCAAGCACTGCCAACTGTTGCAGGAGTACTAGAAAATAAAGTGGCAGAAGATGCAATTTTAAGAATAAGAGAAAGAGTTGTAAGAGGAGATGGATTGAGTACTCCTATAAGAGAAAATGATATTTTCCCTAAAATGCTATCTTCAATGATAAAAATAGGAGAAGAATCAGGCTCACTAGATGATATCCTAAACAAAACAGCAGACTTTTATGATGATGAGGTTGAACAAGCTATTCAAACAACAACCTCACTAATAGAGCCGCTACTAATAGTTATCATGGGAGTAGTAATTGGAGGAATAGTAATTTCAATAATGCTTCCAATGTTTGATATGTACACTCAGATGTAAAAGTGCAAAGCACTTTTTAGTTCACAATTCACAGTGCACAGAGCACAGAGCACAGTTAGTTATTTTATAGATAACAGGGAATAGGTGGCAGGGAACAGGAAACAGGTGTCAGGTAACAGGTGTCAGATAACAGATAACAGGTAAAAAGGTTTTTAAATTATAAATTTAAAAGCTGAGTAAAACTGTGAATTGTGCACTGACAACTGTGCACTGAATAAAGCCGTGAACTGTGAATTGTGCACTGTGAACTGATATAAACAATGTTTATATTTAAAAATTAATATAAAGCTATAAGCAAAAATAAAAGGAGGATTTATTATGATTAAGAACACTAACAACAAAAAGAAAAAGAAGGGTTTTACCCTTATTGAACTTATTATAGTTATAGCAATTATTGCTATACTAGCAGCTTTAGCTATTCCAAAGTTTGGTGAGGTTAGAAAAGATGCTGCATTTAAATCTGATGTAGCCAATTCAAAAACTATTGCTAATTCAGTGGCAACCCTTGTGACAGATAGTAAATTATCTGATGGAACTTATTATGTAGACGGTACTAAGGATGCAGATAATGTTATAGAAAATTATCTTCAAAATTCACCTGCACCTAAGACAAAGGGTTATAATGTATTTAAAGTTGTTGTAACAAAAGGTGATGCAGTAATAACAATGGAAACAGCACAGGATGCTGCATCAGGTAGTGTTCCTTTATTTCCAGTTGCAGCAACATCAGTTGACTAATATATAAGTTAAAAGCAAAATGCAGGTTCAATCTGCATTTTGCTTATATAAAAAGATTTTTAGCTAATCTAAAAATCAACAATAATTGTTAATCGTTAATTGTTAATTATCAATTGTAAAATGGGGTGATTTAATGCCAGGTAAAAAATTCAACTTATCAAAGATTAAGGAAATAAGTAGTATGGACGTAAAGGACATAGGAAAACTTTTTAAAAAAGATAAGTCTGAGGATGTAAATTCTTCTTATGAAGTTAATAAGGTTGAAAAAAAGGGTAGGCTTAAGGAAAAATCTAGGCCTGTTTTATCTATAGATTTAGGAACCAATTTTATAAAGGTAGCTGAAGGTAAGTATCAAAAAGATAAGCTAAGTTTAAATAAGGTTGTTCAAATACCAACACCAGAAGGCTGTATTGCTGATGGAAAAATAATAAATGCTCAAGCTATTATAGATGTATTAAGCTTTTTAATAAAGGAAAATAGTATAAGAGCTAAGGATGTTATTTTTACAACTAATTCATCCTCAATAATAAATAGAGATATTTTAATACCTGTAGTTCAAGAAGAGGAAATGGAAACTGTTATAAGATATGAAATACAACAATATTTACCCATAAATTTAGATGATTATATAATTCAATTTATAGTTTTAGATGAAATTGTTGATGATACAGGAGCAAAGTTAAAAATTAATGTAACTTCATTTCCAGAAAGAATGGCTAATACCTATTACAACGTAATAAATGCTTTAGAATTAAATCCATATGCTTTAGATGTAACTTATAATTCAATAAATAAATTAGCTAACTATTCACAATATACATCAAAGAATGGGCAAACCATAGGGGGTACTGTTGCTTTTGTTGATATGGGAGCTACCTCTATTAATGTGGCAATATTTAAAAATGGCAAATTAGATTTTACAAGGATGATAAAATCTGGTGGGGATAATATAGATTATGCCTTAAGCCAAAGTTTAAATATGTCAATAAAATCAACAGAATCTTTAAAGATAAAAGATGGAGATTTATTGAAAGATAACGAAGAAGATGTTTTAAACTTAACTATAAGAAAATCTGTTGATGATATATTAGAGGAATTGGAAAGAATACTTCAATTCTACAGCAATAAATCAAATACAACAATAAATAAGCTTTATATTTATGGAGGAACTTCTAATTTAAAGCATATAGACATATATGTTAAAAATAAAATAAATATTTCTGTAGATAAAATAGAAGATATTCCTAATATAGATTTTACATCTAAGGATTTAATTAATGAAGATCTTGGGCAGTATCTAAATGCTATAAGTGCTATTATAAGATTGTAGGAGGAGACATTTATGATAAGAGATATGAACTTTTTCTCACCTTATCAAGGTCAGAAAAAAGAACAAAAAAATAAAAATATTTATGTTTACTCCATGGCAGGATTTTTATCTGTAGTTATAGTTGGTACATTAGCTTGGAATAGTACAAATATACTATTACTTAATAATAAGATAAAAAATTATAATGAAAAGCTAGAACAAGAAGATGTAAAAGAAAAAATTTCTAAATGGGATGATATAAGCAAAAAAAATGATATATTAACAAAATATGATACAGAGCTTAGTAAAATAGTTGGTGCTTTAAATACAAGAGAAGTAGTAACGACTGATTTACTAGATAAACTAAGTTCAAGTTTACCAACAGAAGTAACTTTTAATAGCATAAACATAACAAATACAGAAATTTCTATTCAAGCTGTTTCAACAAGTAGAGTTGCAATAGGAGAAATAGAGCATAACTTAAAGAAATTAAATATTATACAAGATGTATATATTGGTGGAATATCAGGGGATGAGCAATATACCTTTGATATAAAATGTGTATTAAAGGATGTTGAATAATATGAATATAAGTAAGAGAGAAAAGTATTTAATAGGAATTCTGTTAGCTGTATTAATATGTTTTGTTTATTATCAATTTATTTATGTTAAGCAAGTTGAAAAGTTAAATAATAAAAGAGCAGAAAAAAACCAAGTTGAGCAAAGATATAATGAAGTAATGGATGCTATAGCTAATTTAGATTCTAAAGAAGAAAACTTAAAGATATTAAAAGCAAATGTATTAGATAAATCTAAAAGGCTATATCCAACTATAATGCAGGAAAAGATTATAATAGAAATAGACAAGCTATTAACTGATAGTGGACTTAAAGGGAATATTGCTTTTAGTCCTATAGAAGTAGCATCAGTAGAAAAAATGGTATCACCAGAAATACAAAAGGCAGAAAGCTCTTTAAAGGCTTTAGTAGATGAATATAATGGAGGAGCGAGTACTTCTGATAATTCAAATAGTAATAATGAAGTAACTGCAAATAGCGGGGAACAACAATCTCAAAGTAGTACTTCAGAAAATAATGCAACATCAGAACAGTTAAAGGTTGCAATAAATTTCTCTGGAAATTATGAAGTATTAAAAAGTTTTATTGCTTCAGTACAAAATTATGAGAGAAAAGTAGTAATCACTAATATATCAATATCATCAAAATCTCAAGACGAGTTATCTGGAATTATGAATTTAGAATTCCATGCAGTTCCTAAATTATCTGATGAAGATATGGAATATTTAATATGGACATTAAATAATGTATATGGAAAAGAAGTTTTATTTAGTAGCGGAGCAGCAAGTGGTGCATATGCATCTACTATAGAAGAACAAAGTACTGAAAAAGATGTTAATGACTTTGTAATGATGCTTAGATCATCTACATCAGAATTACCTACAGTAACAATAGGAAAAGCTAAGGATGATTCAAGAGAAAGCTATATTTATTGTGATAATGATAAAACAGAAGAGGTAGAAGTAGCCTTTGATGAGATAGATGGAAAAACATATTATAAATATAAAACTTCCACATCATATTATCCTAAAGATAATTCATCACAAGGCAAGGAATTTACTTCAAAATCAAAGGATATAGTACTTGAAATATTAAGTGAAAGTAGAGTGGGAACTTCTGATAATTCAGGGATAAAGTTAAAGATTATAAATAATACAGATAAAAATGTTGAGATAATAGTTAAAGATGATGATACTTCAAATCCTAGAGTTACAGTAACAAGCGAAGGTTATACTGTAAATGTAACTAAAAAGTAGGTGTCAGTAATGAAAAATAATAAACTTAAAGCAAAAAAAGGGATGACATTAATTGAGGTAATAATTAGTGTTACCCTTTTATCAATATTAATAGTGCCTTTATCAGGTCTTGTAATGTCAAGCTTAAAGAATAATAAGGATTCAGAGTATAGACAAAAGGCAAGTTATGTAGGGCAAAAAGTGCTAGAAGAATTAAAGGCTTACGATAAAATAATTTTAAGAAATGATGCTGGGGAAAGATATTTTCAACTTTTAGATGGTGATAAAATAGTTAAAGACTTAACTGGAAATACTTTTGTAGGAGATTTTGAAAGAACCATATATGGAAGTCCTTTAGAGCCTGAAAGTTCAAATGAAAGAATTTATAAAGTTAATGTAGAAATACAAAAAGATATTAATTTTCAATATGATGATAATAATAATTTAAGTGAATATAATAATGCTGATTTTAGACTTAACTTTTTAAAAGAAAATGGAGTTGATAAAATACAATTAGCTTCCAATATAGCTAATAGTAGTTCAATTGATAATGAAGATATAATGATTGAACTAAGTAATAATCTTAACTTAAAAGTTTATAAAAAAAATAATAAGAGTCCAATTATAGATAATACAAAAGTAGCACCAATTAATAATAAACTTCTTTTATATCTTGATAGTACTTATACTAAGAATACAAATATAGAAATAAAGAATGATACAAGTAATACTATTGAGATATATCTTATTAAAAATAAGGGTACATTAGGGAAGTTAAATTTATATTCAAGTAAAGGAAAGATAATTCTTTATGAAGAAAATGAAGTAGATAAAAATCAAATTGCTAATATGTATAACTATAAGGTTACAGTAAAAGATAATGATGAAAACATATTATTTGAAGGATCTTCAAGTAAAAACTTATATATAGAATAAATTTATGGGTGGTGAATTAGAGGTGAAAAAAAGAAAAAAGAAAAAAGCTTCAACCTTTGTAATAGTGGTTGTAGTAATGGCAGTTATATTTACAACTGGGACAACTATATTAGCAGTTACAGCAAATGATTATAAAATGAGAATAAATGAAAGTAAAAAACTTCAAAATCTTTATGAAGCAGACTCAGGATTAGATGTAGTTGAAAATATAATAATAAAAACCTCACAAGAAGCCATAAAATATGCAGATAAAGAAGTTAAAAAGGAATTTACAAAATTAGATGATAAAGATAGAAGTAAAGATAAGATAAATGAATTATTTAAAGATAAATTTTATGAATTTTTAATCACAAAAAATAAACAAACAATTAATGTTAATAATGTACCTAAAAATGTTGATATTTTAGAATATTTAATTTTAGAAAGGAAGTATATAAAATCAATACTTGAAAGCGGTACATTACAATTTGAATCAGCTATAATTGATAGAGAAAATAGCTTTATAATTGAAATACCAGAAGGCGGGTATATTAAAAACACTAATAATGGAAAAGTAAGTAATATAACTATAGAGTTAAAATCAACCTTTGAAAATAGCGAAGGTGAGCTTAAAAATAAGAAAACTGTTACTACAAAATATGTAGTAACAGCGCCAGATTATAATTCAGAGATAACTTCAATAAACATATATCCTGTTTTTGATGGCAAAGCCATAACTGCAGATGGTAACATGGATTTATCAAATGGAAATTTAACAATAAGTGGAGATATATGGATTAAAGGGAATGAAAATTTAGGTGATAATCCAGAATACACATTTGAAAAGTATAAAGGTGGAATAAAATTAGAAAATACAAAGTTCAATATAAATGGAAATATATATACTTCAAATACATTTCATTTAAACAACGCAGTAAGTGAAGCATCAGTAGATGGAGACATATATGCTAAAAATATTTATGTAGGTAAATCTATAAATTCTAATGTTTCACAATCTAATAATATATCTTTTGAAAAGAATGTTATTGTAAATAATGATTTAGCTTTAAATGCAACAAATAGTAATATAATGATAAAAAATAATTTTTATGGAATTAATGAAAAGACAGCAGAAGTTTTAACAGCAAATAAAGCTTTAAATTCAAGTAGTATAATTGTAAATGATACAAGTAAAACTTCAACAATAACAGTAAATAAAGATTCGTATATTATGGGAGTTGCTTATTTAAATGCAACAGATGAAAGTGGAAATAAATATCAAACAGGCGAGTCAGTAGCTGTAAAGGGAAATTACTTGGCATACACTGACGTTGAAGATATTTTAAATGGAAAAGATAATGTTTCTTTAAAGTATTATTCACCATTGCAATTATTAGAAAGTAAAAATGAACAATCTAATCCATCTATGAAGGCAGATTATTTTGCGGAGTATTATTCTAAAAATACTAATCATTACAAGTTTAATGATGGTGGAGTAAATCTTAAGGGAGCTGTTAAATCTGTTGGAACAAGTGTTAAAGATAGTAGTGGAAATATACAAAAATCTAATATAACAAGCGAAGATTTAAATTTAGTAAATGAGCAAAGAAATGAATTTGCTAGAAATGTATTTGCTATGGGAGATGCTACAGGGTTTGAAAATTTATATAATGGGCAGGAAGTTAAAAGAACTGTTAGTAATCAAATAAATTTTGATAAAGTTAAAGATATAAATATTCAAAATATAAAAAATGAAAATGGAGTAGTTATATTAAGCGGAAATAATGAAAATATTGTAATAGAAAATAATAAAATAAGTGATAAAGAAGTTAAAAAGGGTTTAATTATAACTAATGGAAATATAACTATAAAAGGAAATTTTGATTTTACGGGAAATATAATAACTACAGGAAACATTAATTTTGAAGGTACTGGTGAGAGAACTATAACCTATGATCCTCAAGTTATGAGAAGTATATTAACTTTAAATTATGATATTTTAAAGGATATATTTAATGAATCACAAAGTAAGAGAGAAGAAATAAAAGTTACTTCAGCTTCAGAATTATATAGTGCTGACAAATTCCTAGAAAGATCTTTATGGAGAATTGTTAAATAAAAGAGGTGGAATTATTGAGAAAAAGGAAAAAAGGTTTTACTATATTAGAACTTATAATTACATTAAGTTTAACAGTTGTAGTTCTTGGAGTGGTGTATACTTTCTTCTTTAGTAATAGTAAAACATTAACAACTACAGAAATTAATTCTGACCTTCAATTAGAATCAGAGACAATTCAAAAAGAATTATTACTATATGGAACACAAGCAGAGGAAATCAGCAAACTTAATGATACTATGCTTACGGAGGCTAATAAATATAATTATGAAGGATTAATAACAGATAGTAATGGAAAATTAGATGTTACTGAATTAAGATTTAAAATAGGATTAGAATACTTCACATTTATATATAACGAGGGAAATAGTACATTAACATTAAAAAAGGTTGATGCAAGTGGAGCTGAGATTTCAGATCCAAATTTAAGTCTTCCAAAGGTTTTATCATCTAATATTACTGAATTTAAGATTAGGCCAATAGATTATAGAATGAAGCCAACAGGAAATTTTAAAGAAACTACAGGACTTGAAATTTCATTAATTTTAAATAAGAAAAAAGGATATTCAGATGTAACTATGCCACTAAGTGTTATAGTTAAGTTTAGAAATAAGTGATATGGGGAGGGGATAAAATGATTAGTAAAAAGAAATTTAAGATAATAAGTATTGTAACAGTTTTATTTGTTATAACAACTTTAATATCCCTTAATAATATTAATGCAAAAGCAAGTAATATAGCATCAAAACCCAATTTTACAATTACAAATTTAAGTGCCACACCAAATCCTGCAAAAGTAGGAGAGGATATATTAGTTTCAGGAAAGATAGTTCCTGAAGACTTTGAAACAACTTCACAACCTAAGGAAATAGTTCTAGTCCTAGACACTTCTGGTAGTATGAAGTATGAAATAGAAGATATTTGCACAAGTGAAAGAGTAAGATATTGTACATCGCATGGAAGTAGTGAACCTAATCATTCTAATATAGAATGGAGTTGGGGATTTCCTATACCAACTAGTCATAAATGGGTAGAAAATTATTGTGTTGATCATGCCACAACTAGCAAAAATCACAATTCCACTCGGATAAGTGAACTAAAAAAAGCAGCAAAATCATTTATTGAGTCTATGCAAGGTGTACCTAATTTGAAAATTGGAATAATAAAATATGCGTCAGATGCAACAATAGTATCAGATTTAAAAATTGCTAATGATTCATCATTAATTACAGCTATTAATGGGCTAAATGCAAATGGTGGAACTAATATAAGAGAAGGCTTAAGAAAAGCAACATATTTATTGAATAAGGGAAATAGTAGTGCAAATAAAACTGTAGTTTTAATGACAGATGGAAATCCAACATATTATTCTAAATATGATAAATTAGATGATACAAATCCAAAAATATATGGGCAAGGTAATTCGACAGATAAAGATACAATGATATATACTTTAGATTTAGCTAAAGATCAAATAGGAGCTAGGCAATATAATGCTTATTCAATTGGTTATGGGCTAGATAGTTCAGGAAGCACATATTTAAAACAGATACATTCATCTATGAAGAATTTAGCAAGTGATATAGATCCAAATGAAGGTGATGGTTTCTTCTCAAAAAGTGATGGTTCAATAACAGAAATATTTAATGAAATAGCAGAAAATATAAAGAATGGCTATGAACTTAAAGAAATTTCTTTAGATATAGATTTAAATCAATCATTTAATCTTAATATAGGTGGAAATGAGGTTAAGGTTGGAAATATAATTTATAATAAGATATCCGAAGATACAGTAACAGGAAAAGTTAGATATCATGCAGAACCTGTAAGTTTTAGTTTTATAGTAAAGGGTAGTCAAGTTGGGAACTTACAATCCATATTGGATAGGATAGATGTTAATTTTCTATTTGAAAATGAAAAGCTGACTGTAAGTTCAAATGTGGATGTAAAAGTAGATATAATATCAAATGAATTACCTAATATTTCAGCTAAGCTTATAAGTGAAAATAAATTGGAAATTAAAAAAGATGAAGAAATAACTCTTAAATATGAGATAAGTCCACAAGATTTTGTATATAACAATTCATCTAATTCAGGAGATATAGATGTTGTTGTAATTGTAGAACTTGGTAGAAAACAAGGAAATTTAGATAGTTTAAAAAATGGTATTAAAAATAAGTTAACAGATCCATTTCAAAATGAAAAGAAGGCCAAGTTTTCTTTAATAACTTTTAATAATAATGAAACTAAAAAAGAGGCATCATTAAAAAGCTTTGAGAATTCAAATAACTATTATCATGATATTAGACTTACTATAGATAATTTAAAAGAGGGTAGTATATTTGAATCTTCAACAAAAGATATCAGTGAATCTTTAAATAATGCATATGAAGAGTTAGAAAGGAATTCTAGACCTACAGCAACAAAAAATATTGTAATAATATCTAATAATGATATTAACTATAATAAACAAGTTTCTGATAATATAAAGAATAAAGGCTATAATATAGTAAGTTTATCTTTAGAAACTGAGAATTTAAATAAAAATCTATATAAACTTCATAGTGATTTAGGTGGTAAATCTGAGGGCATTTTTAACATAAATAATGATTACAATAATATAAATAATTCGAGAATGGATTTAGTAAGAGAAAAAATAGTCTCATATGCAGCTGCTAAACCTTATGAATTTAAGCCAGTTATAAACTTAAATATAGGAAGTGATTTTGAACCAGTATCAGGAATTATAAGATCTACAGAAAGTGGTAAGCAGAATATAGGAATAGTAGAGATTCCAACTATAGTATATAATTTAACTCAAAATAATAATTATCATGCAGAGGGCAATGTAATAGAGATTAAATTAAAAGCTAATAATCTTGCAAGTGGAAGTTATTCTTTTGGTAGGCAGGCAGATAATATTATGGTATATAAAAGTATTTTAGGAAATCCTATTACTACTAATATAACTACTCCTACAGTTACAGTAAAGCAAGAAGTGAAAGACTTAACTCATGGATTATATAATGGAATAGAAAATAATTTAATAAATATCCAACAAGGCAATGATAATTCAAGTTTTGAAATGGCTCAAGGCTCAACAGTAAATTTTGGCTCTAAGTTTGTAGTAGGTGGAAATAGTGTTGACCTTAACTTAAATATAGATAACAAATTCAATACTGTAAATAAAAATGATATAAAAATCTATACAGTTTCAAAAGATTCATCTGGAAATATTAAGCTTATAGAGATACCTGATATCAATAAAAAAATAGATAGTTTAGGAGGAAATAATTTTAAATTATCTATTAATAATATCAAAGATAATGGATTAAATAATGATACAGAAATACTAGTTATTTATAAGGCAAGAATTAAAGAATCTAGCCAAAGTGAAACTTTAACAAATTCTATAGTAACATCTAGTTTATCAAAGGATGTTAAAATAAGTACTATAAGTAAATCGGACGAGAAGCCAAATTTACCAGATTTATTTTAATTTAAAATTCAGAGCATATTTAGAGGGATATCTTCTTAATATGCTCTTTTTATGTTTAAAGAATTATAAAAATTAAAAAAAGTCTTGTAAACAATTGCATTTTAATATGGATGATGTTATAATTTAATCGAATTATAGAAACGTTTCGAAAACTAATTAAGTAATTATAACTGATAAGTTATTAAAATATTTTAAGAATGGAGATGACGAAATGATATTAGACCAAAATGTAGAACTGATTTCATTTAGTAAAGATAATACTAAAGTTGATTTTCTACCAACTGGAGATATATTTCAATTTTTAAGTGAAGATATATTAATAAATCAATTTTTAGGCAATACAATTACTGGATCTGCTAATAATATTTATTTAAGAGTCTATGAAGAAGAAGGAATAGAAGTTTTTCCATTACTAGGAATTAAGTCTTCAAGTGAATTTAGATATAATAATGACAAAGCTGTATGGAGTGGTGAATGCAAGGGCATAAATTATGAAGTTGTATTTAAATTGGTTAATGAATCAATATGGTTTTGGAACATTGACCTTAAAGGAAGTAATAAGAAAGTTGATATATTATATGCCCAGGATATAAGTGTAGCTAACAAAGGTGGCACTATAACAAATGAGTTATACATGAGTCAGTATTTAGATCATAAAGTTATAGAAGGTGTAAATGGATTTGTAGTTAGTTCAAGACAAAATCAAAGCCAAGGAAATAAATTTCCATATTTACAACAAGGATCAACTAATACAAAGATAATTGGATACTCTACTGATGGTATGCAGTTTTTTGGGAAGAAATATAAGTTAACTGATGAACCAGAACTTTTGGATAAGAATTTACCAAATGTAAATTATCAATATGAACTTTCATATACTGCACTTCAAACAGAAACGTTTATGTTAGATAATAAATCAAATGTAACTTTCTATGGTGTATTTAAAGCAAACCATGAGTTAGCAGTTACAGATATAGAATTTAGTGATGAAGTAAATTTAGCATTAAAATCTTTAAATAACTCTACAGAAGAAGATAAATTAATACGAAGTGAAGATATAAAGATTAAAGATGAATTTGCGGGAGATGTATTAACATCAAGCACATTAACTAAAGAAGAAATAGATAGATATTTTCCAAATAGAATGATGGAGGAAGTACACCATGGAAAACTAGTGTCCTTCTTTACTAATGATCATAGACATATAATTCTTCAAGAAAAAGAAATAGAAACTGAGCGTCCTCATGGACATATAATTACAACTGGAATTGATGAAATGAGAGTTAGTTCAGGGTTAATTACTTCAACAAATTATATGTTTGGTGTATTTAATGCACAGGTAGTTTGTGGAAATACAAGTTTAAATAAACTAATGTCAACAACAAGAGGATTATTAAATATTTTAAAAAACTCAGGTCAACGTATTTATGTAAAATATGAGAATAAGTTTAGAATATTAACTATGCCAGCAGCTTATGAATTAGGAGTAAATCACTCAAAATGGTTCTATAAGTTGGAAAATGATATGATAATAATTGAATCTTATGCAGCTAGGGATAAGGCTGATATAATTCTTACTGTCAAATCAGAAAATAATAAAGAATATGAATTCCTAATAACAAATCAACTAGTTATGGGATCAAATGAATTTGAACAACCATGCAAGGTTATAAGAGTAGATAATAAAATAGTTATTTCACCAGAAGAAGATACATTTTTATATAGTAATTGTCCAGAAATACACTATAACATGAATGTACTTGAAGCAAAATTTGAAGTGGGTAATGATTCTATATTCTATGAAGATGGAAAAGCTAGAAATGGTACCTTATTAACAATTAAGACAGATAATACATCAAATTTCAAAATAGTGATTCAAGGCTGCATGGACAATAGTAGAGATGAAGTTTTAGAATGTTATGATATAGAAATAGAAAAGAAAAAATTTGAAGAGTTATATACAAGATTAACTTGTGGGTTCAATCTTTCAATAGAAAAAGAAAACTCTGAATACAATATAGATAAAATTAATGAGATATTCTGGTGGTATACACATAATGCATTAACCCATTATGCAGTACCACATGGATTAGAGCAACCAGGGGGAGCTGCTTGGGGAACTCGTGATGTTTGCCAAGGACCATTAGAATATTTTATGGCAACTCAGCATTTTGAGCTATCAAGAAACATAATTGAAGAAATATTTAGACATCAATTTAAAGAAACTGGTGAATGGCCACAATGGTTCATGTTTGACAATTATAATATGCAGCAAGATGACAGTCATGGTGATGTAGTTTTTTGGCCTTTAAAGGTTATTGGAGATTATATAAAGGCTACAGGAGATATATCTATTCTTGAAGAAGAAGTAGAGTATAGACATTTCCCACATGGAGAGATATCAGAGAAAGAGACCATTTTAGAACATGTTAAAAAAGCAATAATGAGCATAAAGGGCAGGTTCCTATATGACACAGCGTTAATATCTTATGCAGGTGGAGATTGGGACGATACGTTACAGCCAGCTAATAAGGAATTGAAAGAAAAACTAGTAAGTTCTTGGACTATGGCGTTAGCATATCAAAGCATTAAACAATTATCAGAAGTTTTAATTGATAAAGAAGAAAATTATTCTAATGAATTAATGGAAATGGCAAATAGAATAAAGGATGATTTTAATAGTCTTTTAATAAAAGATGGAGTTATAGCTGGTTTTGCTTATTGTGAGGATTCAGAGAAAATAGAGTATATGCTGCATCCAGATGATAATAAAACAGGAATAAATTATAGATTACTACCTATGACAAGAAGTATAATAAGTGAATTAGTAAGTGAAGAACAAGCTAAAAAGAATATTGCACTTATAGAACAGCATTTAATGTGTCCTGATGGAGTAAGATTAATGAATAATCCAGCAACCTATAAAGGTGGAGTAATAGAGTTCTTCCAACGTGCAGAACAGGCATCAAATGTTGGTCGTGAAATAGGATTACAATATGTACATGCACATATAAGATTTATAGAATCAATGGCTAAGTTCGGAAGAGCAGAAGATGCATGGAAAGGTATTTTTACAATAAATCCAATAAATATAAAAGATGAAGTAAAAAATGCAGAAATTCGTCAAAGTAATACTTATTTTAGTAGTTCAGATGGATGCTTTAATAATCGTTATGAATTCCAAGAAAATTTCTCAAAGTTACGTAGTGGAGATGTTAAGGTTAAGGCTGGATGGAGAATATATTCAAGTGGTCCAGGAATATACTTAAATCAAATTGTATCTAATGTTTTAGGGCTAAGGTTTACAGCAGAAGACGTAATAATAGACCCTATTATACCTACGGATTTAGACGGATTGAACTTTAGTTATAAAATTGGAGATAAAAAGGCAATATTTATATATGAGGTTAAGGGAAATAATGAAATACAAGAAGTCTTGATTAATGGTATCAAAGTTGAAACCTCTAGTTTGGAAAACTTATATAGAGAATCTGGAGTAAAAATAAATAGAAATAAAGTAAATAATTTACTTACGAAAGACGAAAATATCATAAGGATTAAATTAGTATAAGATATAAAATATTATTTTCAAATATAATTCGAAACATTTCGAATTATATTTGAAAAAATATTGAAATGTATAGCAAATGTGGTATAATAAAATCTGTAAACAATATCATTTGTGAAAAGTTATAATGTTTTTTCGAATAAATAGTAAAAAAACACAAAGAAAAGAAAAAAAATACATATTATTAAGGATAATCTAAATTTTCAATGAAAATCCAAAAAGGAATTTTTTTTCTTATCTAAAAAAACGTTTCGCAAAAGTTATTTTATAAAATATATTAACAATGTATATAACAAAAAAGAGTATGGAGGGAATTAATAATGAAAAGAAAGTATTTATCATTAGCATTAGCTGCCGTAATGTCAGCATCTATTTTTGTGGGATGTGGGAAAAAAGAAAGTAAGGATCAAGGTGAAAAAATTCAAATATCTTATATTAACTGGAACCTTGCTACAGAAGAAGAAAACAATATAGAAAGAAGAATGATAGAAGAATATGAGAAGCAAAATCCTAATATAGACATTGTTATTGCAGATTATATAGATACGGCAGATTATGGGAATTCATTAACAACTGCAGCTGCTGGTGGAAAGTTACCAGATGTAGTTATGTTACAAAATATACCTACAGGGTTATCAAATGAATGGTTAATGGATATTAGTGAATTTATTAAAGATGATAAAGACTGGAGCAAGATATCAAAACCAGTTGTTGAGTCAACACAAGTAGGAAAAGGAACATATGCAATTCCAGCAGGTCAATTTTTAGTTGGATATGTAGTAAATAAAGATCTATTTGAAAGAGAAAATGTAAAGCAACCAGAAATAGGATATACATTTGAAGATTTAGAAGCAGCTATAAAGGCTATGAATCAACCAAGTAAAAATGTAGCTGGGTTGGGTGTTGAATTATCAATGCTTGAATGGTATCCAGCATTAACAAATGAAAAATATGGATGGTATACATTTGATGGTCAAAATTATAATCTTACAGATCCATCATTCAAGGAAGTGTTAGAAAAAGCAAATTCTTTTGTTAAAAATGGATTAGTGTACGATGCTTTACCACAAGAGCAAAAAGATAAATTCAATGGAACTAATGAAGAAGAAGTTTGGTTACAAGGTCAAATTGCTATAAGATATGATGGAACTTGGTCAGCTAACAATTTAAAAAATGCTAATTTCTCAGCACAATTCATTGGATTACCAAACAATAAGAATGTTATAGTTAATGACTATATGGGTATTTCAAATAAATCTGAGCATGCAAAAGAAGCTTATGAATTTGCAAAATGGATGACATTCTCAAAAGAAGGTACTTTAAAGAGAATAGAATTAGCAGAAGCTAATGACTTAGCATGGGGATCACTTCCAATATTAAATGATACTGAAGTTAATGAAAAGTACTTTAACTGGAATAATATTCCTGGAGTTCTAGAAGCTTACGAAAACTTAGATAATAGTATAGTTGAAGCTGTTAAGGTTGTTCCTGGATATGTGAAATCAAGATGGGAAGCACCAACTGGCGTTAAGATTGGTGATAAAGAAAATGCAAACGTTGGGGATGTAATATTTGATATGGTAAGAGGAACTACTAAACCAGAAGATTATTTATCACAAATAAATGATTTAGCAAACCAAAATTATAAAGAAGCAAATGAAGCAATTCAAAAAGTAGTAGAAAAATAATAGAAAATAATTGGATTAAGGAGGTAGAATATCGTGCTCAAAAGATTTAAGATCATTCCATTAATTATCATGGTATTATGTTTTACTTTTTTTGGAGACTCTATAAGGGTATTAGGAGAGACACAAGAAAAAACAGATGTTATTGAAGAGCGATATTCTACAGTTTATTCTACCTGGAGAAATGAAGGAGTAAAAGTCAGTGATGATTTTTACTCCAAAATATATTCAGAAGAATTTACGGTAAGCAATAATAAGAGCATT
Organism: Clostridium sp. C8; assembly: GCF_001010885.1. Classification (NCBI taxonomy): domain Bacteria; kingdom Bacillati; phylum Bacillota; class Clostridia; order Eubacteriales; family Clostridiaceae; genus Clostridium; species Clostridium sp. C8. Next base: position 125,662 of record NZ_LBMX01000012.1, read on the forward strand.
TTAGATAAAAAAGATTCAAGGGGTTATGGTAAAAAGGTAGTAGAATTAAAAAAAGATCAATCAGTAAAATTTCAAATAGAGACAAAAGAAGAAGGACTATATGAACTTAGTGTAGATTATTTTCCATTAAGTAATGGATTAGTTCCAATACAAGGACAAATTAAAGTAAATGATGAATTTCAATACTTTGAGGCAAGAAGATTTGTTTTTCCAGTATTATGGGAAAATGAAAGTTTAGATTTTAAATTTGATAGAAATGGTAACGAAGTGATGCCACTTCAAAAACAAGTAGAAACATGGCTTAATACAAGCTTTAGAGACTCAAGTTATAGGGAACCAGAAAATTTAAAGATTAAACTAAAAGCAGGAATTAATACTATTGAAATTTTAGGAAGTAGTGGAGAGATTTTAATAGGTGATATAACTATATCAGCACCAATTAAGTATGATACATATGAAGAATATAGAAATGGGTTAGAAAATAAAAATAAAAAAACTGGAGTATTAATTATACAAGAAGGTGAAAAGAATAAATATAAAAACAATACTGCATCTGGAGCCTATTCAAGTAGGGATATAGCAGTATCACCATACGATACAAATAAATTATTATTAAACACTTTTAATAGTAAAAAAAGTGGTCAAACAGTTTATTATGAAATTGAAGTTGAAGAATCAGGGCTATATAACCTAGCATTTAAGATCAAGCAAGATTCTAAAACTAATGCTAAAGTATATAGAACTATAACTATAGACAATAAAATTCCATTTGCAGAAGCAAAATCCTTTGCTTTTAATAGTACAAAAAAATGGCAAACAGTTTCTTTTGGAAATGAAAATGGGAATTTTGAAATATTTTTAGAAAAAGGTACGCATTTGATAGGATTAGAAGCAGATGCTAGTACCCATAATGATATTATCACAACATTATCTGAAGTTATGAGTGATGTTAATGATTTAAGTCTTGAAATTAAAAAGATAATTGGAAACAATGATGATCCCTATAGAGATTGGGATATAACAGATTATATACCTGGTATAGAAAAAGATTTAATTGCTATGGCGGATAACATAGAAAAAGAATTACAGCTTTCTATAGAGAAAAATGGTAGTGAAGATGTTGAGGAGTTTAATAAGCTAAAGATAGCTATTAATAAGTTAAGAGAATTAGCCTCTGACCCTAATAAGTTACCAAATAAACTTGGACAACTATCTGAAGGATCAGGCTCAGCATCACAAATGCTAGGAGATGTAATAGCTTTATTAGAATCACAACCATTAATGTTAGATCAAATATATTTATATTCAGATGATATGAAATTACCAGAATATAGTACTTCAATATTGAAAAAAGTATCAGAAGGCATAAAAAGATTTGCGCATTCTTTTGTTTCTAAGCAGAAAGTGGAGGCTAAAGAAGATGAAGTTGTTTTAAACATTTGGGTAAATAGAGCAAGAAGTTATGTAGATATACTGCAAAAAATAGCAGATGAAGAATTTACAAGTACTACGGGAATAAAAGTTAACTTTTCTGTAATGCCAAATGAGCAAAAGCTTGTTTTAGCCAATTCAGCAGGAACACAGCCAGATATAGCATTGGGTTTAAGTACTACTATTCCATATGAGTTTGCAATAAGAAATTCTGCATTAGACTTAACACAATTTGAAGATTTCAAAAATATTATAGGAAACTTTTCATCAGGAGCTTTAATATCCTACATGATGGAAGACGGTGTTTATGGATTACCAGAAACGCAAGATTTTTATGTAACTTTTTATAGAAAAGATATATTAAGTAAATTAGGAATTCCTGTACCAGATACATGGAATGAGGTTATAGAAATATTACCTGAATTACAAAGGTATGGTATGAATTATTATACTCCACTTGCATTATCAGCAGGATCTAAACCATTTATGTTTACAGCTCCATTTATATATCAAAATGGTGGAGATATATATAATCAAGAGTCTATGGAAGTAGATTTAAATTCAGAAGAAGCTTTAAATGGAATAAAATTAATGACAGATATATTTAGTATATATGGATTACCTCTGCAAGTACCTAATTTCTATAATCATTTTAGATATGGAACATTACCTATTGGAATAGGAAATATGGAAAATTATTTAAAACTTAAAAATGCTGCACCAGAATTAGAAGGGTCTTGGGCCTTAGCTCCACATCCAGGAATTGAAGGAGAAGATGGAGTTGTAAAGAGATGGGCTACTGGATCAGCACAATCAAGTATGATTTTCAAAGACACAAAAAATAAAGAAGAAGCTTGGGAATTCTTAAAGTGGTGGCTATCCACAGATACACAAGTAAATTTTGCATATCAATTACAAAATATCTATGGACCTGAATATGTTTGGAGTACAGCTAACTTAGAAGCATTTAAACAGCTTCCAATAGACGAAGAAGATAAGAATGCTATACTAGAGCAATGGAAGTGGCTAATAGAAGTTCCAAAATTACCAGGTGGTTATATGGTAGAAAGAGAATTAAGTAATGTTTGGAGTAAAATAGTATTTAATGATGAAAATCCAAGAGCAGCAATTGATAATGCTGTAATCACCATGAATAGAGAATTAAAACGTAAGTTAGAAGAGTTCGGATATATGAAAGATGGCAAAATAATAAAACAATATAGAATTCCAACAATTGAAAAATTAGAAAGTTGGGGTGAGTAGTAATATGGATAAATCAGCTGAAACAATTAAAAGCAGCAAATTAATAAATAGAATAAGAAAAACTAATAAAGGTGAAAAAAACAAAGAAGCTCTAAATGCTTATTTATTTTTAAGTCCATATTTAATTTTATTTATATTATTTATTGTTTTACCTGTTGTAATGGCTTTGGGACTTTCTTTAACGAATTTTAATGCTGTAGAAGCACCGAGCTTTATAGGATTAAAAAATTATATAACTTTACTAACTCAAGATTCAGAATTTATGCAATATGTACTACCTAACACCATAAAATTTGCGTTAATAGCTGGACCTGTAGGTTATTTTCTTTCATTCATATTAGCATGGATGCTTGCACAAATACCTAAAAAACCACGAACAATACTAGCTTTGATATTATACTCTCCATCTATGACAGCAGGAGTTGCAATGACTGTAGTATGGACTATTTTGTTTAGTGGTGACCAAACAGGGTATTTAAACAGTGTACTTATTAATCTAGGAGTAATAACTGATCCAATACAATGGTTACAATCGCCTAAATACCTTATGATAATTATGATAATAGTAACTTTATGGAGTAGCATGGGCGTTGGATTCCTAGCAATGCTTGCTGGAGTTCTGAATATTGATACTGAGATATATGAAGCTGGATATATAGATGGAATATCTAATAGATTCCAAGAAATAATTCATATAACTATTCCATCAATGAAGCCTCAAATGCTATTTGGAGCAGTAATGGCTGTTGTTGGAACCTTCCAGGCGGGGGCAATAGGAGTTCAGCTTTCGGGTGCTAATCCGACACCACAATATTCAGGGCAACTGATAGTAAACCATATAGAAGATTTTGGATTTATAAGATATGAAATGGGGTATGCAGCAGCTATATCCGTTGCATTACTATTGATGATATGGTTAAGCTCTAAAGTTGTTTGGAGATTATTCGGAGAAAATGATTAGTTAGGAGGAATTTAAATGGCAAGTTTTCATGGTACTAAAATAAATCCTGATAAATTTGATAAAAGCCAGATAAAGTTCTATTTAGTATTAATACCTATGGCTATATTTATGGGATTACCAATAGTTTATATTATATCACATGCATTTAAACCTATGGATGAGCTATTTGCATATCCACCAAGATTTTTTGTTAGTCACCCTACTTTTGATAATTTTGATAGTCTTTTTGCAGCTATGGATTTATCAGGAGTTCCTATTACTAGATATTTATTTAATAGTTTAACATCAACTTTATTGATTGTTGTTTTAACAATTGTAATAAGTGCACTAGCTGGATTTGCATTATCCAAAAAGAAGTTTAAATTAAAGGGGATTATATTTGAAATAAATACCCTTGCATTAATGTTTGTACCAATAGCAGTGGGAATTCCTAGATATTTAATAATAGTAAAAACAGGATTAATAGATAATTTTTGGGCACATATTCTGCCAGTGCTTGCAATGCCTATGGGAATATTCTTGGTAAAACAATTTATGGATCAACTTCCAGATGCCCTTATAGAGGCAGCTAAAATAGATGGAGCAAGTGACTTGACTATATTTTTTAGAATAGTTATGCCATTAGTAAAACCGGCTTTAGCTACTATTGCAATATTATCATTCCAAACAGCATGGAATAATATAGAACCCTCAACTTTATATATAAATAATGAATCTTTAAAGAACTTTGCATTTTATATGTCAACATTAACGTCAGCTAATACAGGAATTGCAGGGCAAGGTATGGCAGCCGCATCAGCTTTAATAATGTTTATACCAAATCTTTTAATATTTATATTTATGCAAAGCAAAGTAATGAACACAATGGCTCATTCAGGGATTAAATAGTGTGGTGATAAGATGAAGAAGAAGAGATTAGCAAAAATAACAGTCCTATTAGCTTTAATATTATGTATTACTACACCTTTAAAAGCTTTTGCTAAAGCACCATATAAAACATATACCGGCGGTCCAAATAAAGAGATTGTGGAAACACAAACAGCTTATGAACCATCTAATATTTTAAAGCTACAGACAAATTCTCCGGAAGATATGTTTTTAGATGAAGATAATACATTATATATAGCAGATACAGGAAATTCAAGAATATTAGTATTAAAAAATGATGAAGTTAAAAATATTGGTGTAAATATATTAAAGAAGCCAACAGGGGTTTACGTAAATTCAGAAGGCATATATGTTGCAGATAGTGAAAATAAAAAAGTTTATATTTTCAGTAAGGATGGATCCTTAAAACAAGAAATCGAAAGACCTACAGAACCTTTATTTGGGAAGAATACTCAGTTTATTCCAAAAAAAATATCAGTAGATAATAGAGGAAATATATATGTAGTAAGTGAAGGATCTAGTAATGGGTTAATTCAGCTTAATAATCAAGGGAAATTTACAGGATATTTTGGAAGTAATAGTACACAAACAACATTAAAAATGATATTACAAAGAATATTTTTTACTGAAAATCAAAAAGGACAATTATTTAAAAATGCTCCACCATCTCCTACTAATGTAGTAATAGATGAGAAGGGGTTAGTATATACTGCCACATACGGAATAGAAAGTAATGTAATTAAAAAGTTTAATGTTTCAGGAAGCAATATACTAAATGGAAAAGTTGATGAACTGACTAATACAATTATAGATATAGAGGTTGATAAGGATGGAAACATATTCGCAATGGACGAGCAAGGTTCTATTTTTGAATATGATAGTTATGGGAATTTACTATTTGCCTTTGGAGGAATAAGTACTAAGGGAGAGATAAATGGACTAACAAAAAATCCAATTGCTATTTCTATAAAAGATAGTGGAAATTTATTAGTATTAGACAAAGAAAAAAATATGATTCAGGAATATTCAATTACAAACTTTACTAAAGAGTTACATTTAGGGGTTTCTTTATATAAGGAAGGACTTTATCTAGAAAGTGAAAATAATTGGAATAATATTTTAAAGATGAATAGTTCATTTATTCTTTCTTATCAGGCTTTAGCAAAATCTTATTTTAAACAAGGGTTAAATGAAGAGGCACTAACTTCTTTTAAATTAGCAGAAGATAAAGCTGGATATTCACAAGCATTTTGGGAGATAAGAAATCAATGGTTACAAAGTAATTTGGCAAAAATAATAGTAATACTTATAATCTTAGCGATTATTTGGTCGGCTTTAAAATTTGTTGATAGAAAGAAAAGGATATTTAATCCAATTAGAAGACAAAAGGAAAAAATAATAAATAATAAATTAATTGCGGAAATACTTTATGCAAAGCGATTTATTAAAAAACCAATAGATTCATATTATGAATTAAAAAGAATGAATAAAGTATCAGTAATTTCATCTACAATTTTATATATATGGTTTATAGTACTACAAATTACAGGTATATATTTAAAAGGATATTTATTTAAAAATGTTATAGTACAACATGTAAATTTATTAAAAGAAATATCAATTGTAATAGTACCATTAGTATTATGGATTATAGCAAATTATATGATAGCTACCATTAATGATGGAGAAGGTAAATTAAAGGATGTCTATAATGGAACTATTTATGCACTGACACCATATTTAATATGGATGTTACCATTACAATTAATAACTAATGTTTTAAGTTTGAATGAAGGCTTTGTATATAGTTTTGGTACTTTAATTATATATACATGGTGTGCGATATTAATGTTTTTAATGGCAAAGGAAGTTCACAATTATTCAGGTAAAGAAACTGTTAAGATAATATTATTGACTGCTTTTGGAATGGTAATAATAGTTTTATTAGTAGCTATAATATTTATATTGATAGATCATCAATTAGATTTTATTAATTCGATTATACAGGAGTTGAAGATACGTGGGTAAGAAAAAAATATTAGCAATAGTAGTTACAGCTATACTTACCTTAAATATAGGAACAGTTGCTTTAGCTACTAATAATGAAGTAGTACATCTTAATAATAGTGGAACTAGAAAAGAAGGACAAAATAAAATAATACAAAATAAAGAAATACCAAGTAGTTATACAAAGGTTTCAGAAAATAGTAATTTAGAGTTATATTTAAATGAAAATACATTAGGTATAAAGGTTAAAAATAAAGTTACAGGATACATTTGGGATTCAACAATAGATATAGAAGAAGAAGACTTAAATCAAATATGGCAAGGCTTAGCAGAATCAGCTATAACTATTGAATATATGAATGAAAAAGGTAAAGTAGAAAAAGTTTCTATTTCTAATGGAAAACCTAAAATGAATATAAATAAGACTAGCGATGGCTTTAAAGTTAAACTAGATTTCAATAAACTAGGTTTTGAATTTGAAATGAAAGTAACATTAGAGGATACTTCACTTAATGTATCTATAGATAATGATTCAATAAAAGAAAAGAAAGAAAAAATACAGTTACAATCAATATATGTATATCCATTTATGGGAGCAACTAAAAATCAAGATATTTCAGGATATATGTTTGTCCCTGATGGAAGTGGTGGATTGATTAGATTAGAGGAAAAAAACAGTATCTCAACAGAACCATATGTAAATAAAATATATGGGGATGATTATGGGATTAAAGGCGTCACAGATTCAGGAATAAGAATGAATGAAGTAGAAAAAATAAAATATCCTGTATTTGGTATGGTTCATAACATAGATGAAAATGGATTTTTAGCAATTATTGATAAAGGTTCAGAGTTTGGAGAAATAAATGCATATCCAAGTGGAATAACAACAAAATATAATTGGATAACTTCCAGATTTATATTTAGAGATTCTTATTTTCAACAAACTAATAAAAAGGGTGATGGAGTTGTAGTCAATCAAAAAGAAGCTAATAAATTTGATATATCAGTTACTTATAATTTCTTAAGTAAAGAAGATGCAAATTATATAGGCATGGCTAAAAAATACCAAAGTGTACTTTTAGAAAATGGAACATTGACTAAAAAAGAAAATGAAAAATCAAATATTCCATTGAAATTAGAATTTCTTATGAGTGAAAATGAAAAAGCATTTATAGGAAGAAAGTTAGTTGAAATGACAACCATCGAAGATATAAGAAATATTACATCAAGTTTAATAGATGAAAATATAAATAATCTCCAGATTGTTGCAAGGGGATGGACTAAAGGCGGAGCTGGAGGAGCAGCCTTAAATCATAAATCTTTTGAAAATAAGGTAGGATCATCTTCAGACTGGGAAAAGCTTAATAAGGAATTAGAAAATAAAGATATATTAACTTATATGTACACTGATTATAGTAAAGTTTTTGAAAATGCTAAGGGGGTTTCCTTAGTAAAAGACAGTGCACAAACAATATCAGAGCAAATAATTAAATCAGGTTATTTAGGATTTAATTTTGTGGCACCAAAAACAGCTAAAGACTTTTTTGAAAATGATCAAGAATATTTTCAAAAGTATGGAATAAAAAATATAGCCATAGATTCAATAGGTTATAATTTATATTCAAATTATAATAAGAAAAATCAATCAACAAGAACAGAAGCTATGGAAATTAGTAAGGAAATATTAGGAAATAGTAGTACAAATAATGCATTGTATGAGCCAAATGATTATTTATGGAAATATACTGATAGTTATTATGGAATACCGATGAGTTCTTCTAACTATACCTTAATAACAGATAATGTACCTTTCGTGCAGATAGTATTAAAAGGATATGTTAATTATTTTGCACCAGAACTAAATTTTATAGCAGGCTCTAAGGATGCACTGTTACAAATGATAGATTATTCTGCATATCCAAGCTACTACATAACAAAAGAAGATTCAGTAAAACTAATAAATACCTCTAGTAGATGGCTATATACATCTAAATTTGATATATGGAACGATCAAATTATAGAGCAGTATAACTTTATAAATTCGGCGTTAAAAAATGTAGAAGGCCAAACTATTATAGATAGAAATATATTAGAAGATGGAATTGTTGAGACAGTATACTCAAACAATACGAGAATACTAGTGAATTACAATGAATCAGCCTATGAATATAATGGAGTCTTAATAGATGGAAAAGATTTCAAAGTAATTGGAGGGAATTAGGGATGAAGCTAAAAAATAAAACTAAAGAAAGTCTAATAGGCTATAGTTTTATATCTTTGTGGATTATAGGGTTTTTAGTCTTCACCCTTATCCCAATAGGTAGAACAGCATATTTAAGTTTTAATAAAGTTAAAGTAACTACAGAAGGAATAAAAACAACATTCTTAGGTATTCAAAATTATAAAGATGCTATACTTATGGATATTAAATTTGTAGATACTTTAATAAGTTATTTAGGGGAAATAGTAATTTATGTTCCTATAATATTAGTATTTTCATTAGCGATGGCAATGATGTTAAATATGGATGTTAAGTTTAAAGGATTATTTAGAACTATATTTTTCTTACCAGTAATTATAATTAGTGGACCAGTTGTAGAAAAGTTAATAGATAAAGGTGCTATGTCCATTCCAAGTATTACAAATATAGTAGAAAGTGGAGTTATAACAAGTACAGTACCAGGAGCATTAGGTAATATTATAACTACTGTGCTATCATCATTTATAACAATACTATGGTTTTCGGGAGTACCTATATTAATATTTATAGCAGGGCTACAAAAGATAGATAGAGCTGTATATGAAGCAGCAAGTATAGATGGTGCTTCAAAATGGGAAGGCTTTTGGAAAATAACATTGCCAGCAATAAATCCAATGATTATGTTAAATGTTGTTTATACTATAGTAACAATTTCAATGTTCTCACTAAATGAAGTAATAATGTATATACAAACAAAATCCTTCGATGATAAATGGGGATTAGGTTATGCATCAGCAATGTCATGGATATACTTTGTAGTTTTATTAGTTATATTAGGTATATTTATTTTAATTGTTAAACCTAAAAGTGATAAAAAGATCAAGAGAACATAATATGTATAAGTGAAGGCGTGATTAAAATGAAAGTAGAAAAAATATCTTCTATTATAAATAAAGAAAAATTAAAAAAGAAATTTCTAGGCAATAATAATGATGGAATGGTATATAAAATATTTGTTTACTTTTTCTTAATTTCAGTTGGATTCATATTTCTATATCCATTACTTACAGTGATTTCATATAGTTTTAAAGATTCAAGCGATATAGTTAATCCATTAGTAAATTGGATACCATCCAAATTATATTTAGGAAATTATGAAAAAGCTTTCACAGTATTAAATTTTAAGAGTGTATTGTTCAAAACAATATATGTAACAGCTATTCCGGCTTTAATTCAAACAATATCATGCTCTTTAATTGGGTATGGATTTGCAAGATTTAAGTTTACAGGGAAAAATGTATTATTCTTCTTAGTAATTGCAACATTTATTATTCCCCCACAAATAACAGTAATACCGCAATTTTTAATGTTTAAGGATTTAGGTTTACTTGAAAGTATATTAGCATATATACTTCCTGCATTATTTGGGCAAGGTATAAAAAGTGCTATATTTATATTAATATTCTTTCAATTTTTTAAGATGATACCAAAAGTATTGGAAGAAGCAGCTCAAGTTGATGGAGCAGGTGCATTTAGGATATTCTTTAAAATAGCAGTTCCAATGTCTGTACCAGCATATATAGTTTCATTCTTATTCTCATTTGTTTGGTACTGGAATGAAACTTATCTAGCAACTATGTTCCTAGGTGGTGAAATCCAAACATTGCCTATGAAGCTTCAACAGTTTGCAGCAGCATTTCAAAAGCTATTCCCTGCAAATGTAGTAACAGGTCAAAGTTTAAATGAAGCAGTTGAAATGGCAGGGACATTTTTGAATATAATTCCTTTACTAATTGTATATTTTATAGCACAAAAATGGTTTGTTGAAGGAATTGATAAAGTAGGTATTACTGGAGAATAATAAGGCTATAGCTTAGAAGGTAATTAACCTTCTAAGCTTCTTAAAATTACAGAAATTTAAGAAGAGATACTATAACATATATGAATTTATATAATGTATATTAAAAATTATACTAACTAAGGATGAATATATGGTAGAATTTAGATAGGTGTATAGGTTATCATTTCAGAATTAAGGGGGACAAAATGAGTAATATAAAGGATGTAGCAAAATTAGCAAATGTATCTATTTCTACTGTTTCTTATGCATTAAATAACACAGGAAATGTAAGTGATGAAACTAAAAAGAAAATATTAGATGCAGCCAAAAAATTAGATTATAGGCCTAGTGGCATAGCAAGAAGTCTAAAGACTAAGAAAACAGAGATTATAGGAATATTCTTAAATAATTTCAATGGTCCTATATATGGTGAAATTATAAGAGGAGTCAGAGATATAGCTAAATCAAATGGTTATGAGGTAGTTGTGGCTGAATGTATGGCTAGCAAAAACACAGTTACAAGACTATTCGGACAAAAAATAGTTGATGGAGCAATAGTCTTATCAGCAGATATAAGTGATAAGATTATAAAAGAGTATGCATCAAAAAGTTTTCCTATTGTAACATTAGATAGAGAACTAAAGGGAGACTTTATTTCAAGTGTTCTTATAGACAATAAAAATGCAGCATACAATGCAATAAAATTTATTGCAGAGCAAGGATATAAGGATATTCTATTAATAAATGGGCCTAAAGGAACTTACGATAGTGAAAAGCGTTATGAAGGATATCAAGAAGGAATTAAACAATATAATCTTAACTTAAAAGATGACTGGGATTGTATAGGAAACTTTGAAGAAGAAAGTGGATATAGAATATTAAAAAGGGTTATTGAGAGTGGTAACTTACCTGAAGTTGTTTGTGCAGCAAATGATGAAATGGCAATAGGGGCAATTAAAGCCTTAAAGGAACATAATATAAAAATACCTGAAGATGTAGCAGTTATTGGCTTTGATGATATTCCATTATGTGAATATATAACTCCAAAATTAACTACTATTAGAAGACCAGCTTATGATTTAGGTGTTTTAGCAACACATACTCTATTTAATAATCTAAAAGGAAATTATGATGGAAGAAGTAAAATGCTTTCTACAGAATTTATAATAAGAGAAACATTGGTAGAGAGAGAAAAATAATTAGATATAATTTCATAAAAAATAGGCATTTAAATGTCTATTTTTTATGAATAAAAGGAAAAAAGATTTCTGAAGGAGAGAGTAATGATAGAAGTTAAAAATAATACTATTAATATCAATGGTATTGAAGAATTCATTTTTGGAGGCGAAATTCATTATTTTAGGACTCCAAAAAGTAATTGGAGAATGCTTATAAGAAAGGCAAAAGAAGCAGGATGTAACCTAATAAGCACATATATACCTTGGTGCTGGCATGAATTTGAAGAAGGTAAATTTGATTTTATTGGCAAAACCATGGAAGAAAGAAATTTAGTTGAATTTTTAAAAATACTTAAAGAAGAGGAAGTTTATTGTATTGTTAGGCCAGGCCCTTATGTAATGTCAGAAATCAAAAATGAAGGAATTCCTCAGTGGTTATTAGACAAGTATGAAGATATAATAGCTAAAGATATAGATGGAAATAAACATGATACAAAGGTTATTTCTTATATGCATGAAACATATTTAGAAAGAGTTAAGATTTGGTATGAGGAAGTCTGTAATATCTTAGATTATTATCAGTTCACTAAAAATGGTAGTATTATAATGGTACAGCTTGATAATGAAGTTGGAATGCTACAATGGGTTACTAATAAGGCAGATTATAATAAAGCTACAACTAATTACTTTAAAGAGTATTTAATTGAAAAATATAAATCCTTAGATGAAATTAATAAGATATTACAAATATCAGCAAAAGGTATAGATGAAGTCATTAATGAATATTTATTGAGATCTAATTATATAGATGAAAAAATTTCATTAAAAATAGGAAGAGAATATAGCAAATTTATGCGAGGTTATTTTAGAAAATATATAGAAGCATTAAAAGGGTATGCAGAAGAATGTGGTATTGAAGTTCCTTTTATAGTAAATGTTCATGGATTTGAAGATCATGGCAACTCAGGAAGAGGGATAAGATATCCAATAGGATTATCTCAGTTATATGAAGCAGGAAAGATACCTAATGTAATATTAGCAGGAGATTATTATATAAGAAATATATCTTTTGATAATTATCCAGATCTTATAATATCTAATGCTTTTACTAAAGCAATACAAAATGAAGAACAACCTTTATTTTCTGCAGAATTTCAAGGGGGAGGATTATCCGATAGACCAAGACTTCAGCCATCTGATATAGATTTAAGTACAAGAGTTTGTATAGCAAGTGAAATGAATGCAATAAATTATTATATGTTTTGCTCAGGAGAGAATTATGAAAATATAGGGCTCTTTGGAAGACGGCATGAATGGCAAGCGCCATTAAAGATTAATGGTGAGGTAAGACCACACTATAATAAAATAAAATCTATAGGAGAAATATTAAATACTATAGGACGAGAATTAGTTAAGACAAAGAAAGTAAATGATATTTATATAGGATTTAATCCAGATTATTATATGAATGAGTATAAAAGTTTGAAAGATGCACCTGTATTAGATGGTATAGCAGGAATGAGAGATGCATTTCAATATGATGGAATGCTAAAATCCCTAACTCAAGCTAATATATCATATGAAGCCATAGATTTAGTAACTAAGGATATAGATGTTGATAAAGTAAAAACCTTATGGGTATTTTCTTCTGAATATATGGATAGATATATGCAAGAAAAGTTAAAACAATACGTAGAAAAAGGCGGGACTTTAGTATTGTATCCAACTGTGCCTAAGTATGAATTAAATGGAGATGAATGTACACTATTAAAAGATTTCTTAAATATAGAAATTAAAGAAAGTAGATGGGGAAGATTATATCCTAAGATACTTCATATGGATTCTGTATTTTCAAGTTTCGAAACGATTCTTGAGAATGTTAAGGGTGAAGTTATTGCTATCGATGAAGATGGCAGTCCTTGTGGATTTATTAATAATGTGAGTAAGGGTAGAATACTTTATTTAGGGGTTGGAAATTGTCAAGACTATAATTATAAAATAGATTTAGTAAAAGAATTATGCAAAAAGTTAGGTGTAACTATGTCTATAGAGGTAAATGATACTTGGATTAATGCATCTTTAAGAGAAGGAAAAGATACATCATTTATATTGATAAATAATTTTGATGAAATAGATAAAGATTTAAAAGTTATGATAAAAGGAAAAGAAGCATTTAATGGAAATCTTGTATCTATAAAAGGGAGAAACGGAGTTATACTTCCAGTTAATTTTAAAATCTCTAAAAAAATAAATATTAATTGGGCAACAGCAGAACTAACATCTATAGAAAAAGGTGAAGAAACAATTCTTGAATTTAGCACTATAAGAGGAAAAGAATATAACTTTTCTTTAACTTTGGACAATGGTAGTTTAAAAATTGAAGGTGCTTCAATAATAGATAATAATAAAGAATTAAAAGTATTAGCAAATGAAGATAAAATAAAAATTATTATATAAAATTAAAAATGGAGGAAATATTAAATTACTTCCTCCATTAATAAATTAAATTTATTTTTTCATAAAGTTAAGAAATTCAGCTATAGATTTACTCCAGTAATCCCAATCGTGAACCCCAGGACCTTCAATATAGGTAAAGTCGTAGTTAATAGAAGATAAATGATCTTTAAACCTTACATTATCCTCATATAAATGGTCTTCAGTACCACACATTAGAAATATATCAAGATCATATTGTTTATCATTAAGGACATCTGAAGATATTTTAAATAAATCATGTTTGCTGCCTCTTAATTTGCTGATATCTCCAAAGGTTAAATCAAATCTAAATATAGCATTATCTCTTTTAGGTGTTAATTCAGCAATATCAGTTGCTCCTGAAAATGATCCAACTAATGAATATTTATCTTTGTTTTTTAATGCTATTTTCAATGCACCATATCCTCCCATAGATAAGCCTGCTATGAAAGTATTCTTTCTATCTTTAGATACTTTGTAGGTATTTTCTATAAAGGATTTTAATTCTTCTGATATGAAATCTTCATATTGTGGACCATTTAATGCATTAGTATAGAAACTTTGTTCACCCCTTGGAAAAACAATAATAAAATTATGATTAGCAGCTAATTCTTTAATAGGTGAAAGATTAAGCCAATCATTTTCATTTCCGTAAGCACCATGTAAAAGATATAAAGTTCCAGTGGAATCATTTACATTGTCCATAGGAATTAATACATTAAAGCTTGTACTATAACCAAGAGATTTTGATTCAATTGTATGATTAATAATTTTCATTTTAATACCCCTTCCAATTCGAAACGTTTAATATTATTATAACATAAACTAAAATATATTCAATATATTTGAAAAAAAGGAGAAATTATGATTGAAGGATATAAACATTTTAAACCTAATTGTAACCCAAAAGCTAATGAAGAAAATATAATTGTTAAGGATAATATAAGACTAACAGTTATAGGGAGTAATCTTATAAGAGTAGAATATGGTCCAAATAAAACATTTCAAGATGAACCAAGTCAAACTATATTAAATAGAGATTTGGGCAAGGTTGATTTTAATGTTATAGAAAATGAAAATATACTAAAGGTAGAAACAGATGAACTTTTGGTTAATTATAAATTAGATAGCCAAGAGCTAAATGAAGATAATTTTTGGATAACAATAAAAAAAGATAATAAAATGTGGAGATATTCTGATATTCAAAAGAATAATTTAAAAGGCACTATAACTACCTTAGATAATATAAATGGGGAAGTGGAACTACCAGATGGTTTTATTTCTAAGGATGGATGGACAATAATAGATGACTCTAAGACTTTAATTATCACCGAAGATGGAGGAATTAAAAGACGAAACAATTTAGATAATAAGGATTTATACTTTATATACTATAGAGATGACTATAAGTCATTTTTAAAAGATTTTTTTAGCATAGCAGGACAATCGCCTATGTTACCTAGATATGCTTTGGGAAATTGGTGGAGTAGGTATTTTGTTTATAGAGATAAAGAATTATTAAATTTAATGGATGATTTTAAAGATCATGATATCCCGTTATCTGTATGTATTGTAGATATGGATTGGCATACTCCAGTATGGTGGACAGGATATTCATGGAATAGAAATTTATTTAAGAATCCAAAAGATTTTATAAGTAAGCTTCATGAAAGAGGATTAAAAACTGCTTTAAATCTACATCCAGCCCAAGGCCTTGGAAGTCATGAGGAAATGTATGAAGAAGTAGCTGAAATAGTAGGGATGGATCCAAAGACGAAGGAGACAATAGAATTTAATCCAGATGATGAAAATTATTTAAAAGGATATTTTGAGTTAATGCATCATCCAAAGGAAACTGAGGGAATAGATTTTTGGTGGATGGATTGGCAACAAGAAAAAGTGTTAAAAATAGAAGAACTAGAAGTGTTATGGTGGTTAAATCATATTCACTATATGGATTTAGGTAGAGATGGAATAAAGAGACCAATGATGTTTTCTAGATGGAGTAAGACAGGAAATCATAGATATCCTATAGGCTTCTCTGGAGATACAATAGTAAGCTGGGAATCTTTAGCCTTTCAACCGTACTTCACTTCAACTGCATCCAATGTTGGATGTTTTTGGTGGAGCCATGATATTGGAGGACATATGTGTGGAATAGAAAGTGGAGAAATATTTACAAGATGGGTTCAATTTGGAGTATTTAGTCCAATATTTAGAATTCATAGTGCTAAAAATATATTTCAAGATAGAAGGCCATGGGCTTACGATAAAGAATGCTATCATATAATAAAAAAATATATGAACTTAAGACATAAAATGATTCCGTATATGTATTCTATAAACTATAAAAGTAAGGAAGGGATACCGTTAGTAGCACCTATGTATTATTATAGTTCAGAAGAAAAAGCATATCATCGTAAAAATCAGTATTATTTTGGAACTGAATTAGTAGTTTCACCGTATGTATCTGAAAAATTGGAGAAAGTCAATCTTACAAGAGGAAGTATATGGTTGCCAGAGGGAGAATGGTTCAATTTATTTAACGGAGAGCATTTTAAAGGTGGTAGAGATTATGTACTTTATGGTAAGCTCGAAGAAGTTCCTGTATTTGCTAAAGGGGGGGCTATTGTACCGCTAAATAAAACATCAGATTTTGGAGATATAGCTAATCCAAGTCATTTGGAGTTAATAATATTTCCTGGGGCAAGTAATTCCTTTGAATTATATGAAGATGATGGAGAAACACAAAAATATTTATTCGGAGAGTATTGCGTAACAACAATTTCTCAAGAAAGCAAAAATAATATAATGAAAATAAAGATAGATTCTCCAAAGGAAAATAATAAATTAATACCTGAAAATAGAAAATATAGTTTTGACATTAAGGGAATTAATAGTCCGCTTTATGTAAAAGCAAAAATAAATAACAAAGATATAAGTGTGAGATATACTTATATAAAGGAAGAAGCAACTATAAAAATTGAAGAACTTATTTTAGGAAATAATAATGGATTAACTATAGAATTAGAAACTCAAGGATATATAGTAAACAAGGATTGCAGGCAAAAAGAAAAGTTGAAAAATCTATTGATGAGTTGTAGTTTACCAAATACTGATAAGGCCTGGATATACGATAATTATGAAATATTAGTTGAAAATATTCAAATTTTAGATACTCTTTTAGAAGTTCCAGTAACAGGAAATATAAAAGAAGCTATAATTGATGTTATCAATAATAGATAGTTAAAAATTATTAATAAAAGCTATACTATAAAAAATATTTTTTGTAGTATAGCTTAATTTATTTATTAAATTAATATATGTAAATTTTTTTATTATATAAGTTGCAATAAATAGTCTATACTTAGCTAAATCACCTGTAGGATGCCCTAAATTTATTAGGAGATACACCATAAAATTTTTTGAAATGTTTGCTGAAATAGTAGGGATCATTATATCCAACCATTTTAGCAACAGTTTTTATAGCTAAATTTTCTTTTTCTAAAAGCTCTTTAGCTTTTGATAAACGAATATTTATAAGATAATTTATAGGGGAATCTCCCATAAGCTCTTTAAATATTTTAGATATATAAACAGGACTTAGATACATGTTTTGAGATATTGTGTTTAAAGAAATATCATTCATAAAATTTTTTTCAAAGTAATCTGTAATATTTTTAACTAGCACTTTATTTTCATGAGAATTAAAAGATAAACCGGATTGGACAGTCTTACCTTCATCTTCATTGATTTCTCTAGAAATTATAATTAATAATTTCATAATTAGGGCTTTTAGCATGAAGTGAGAATTGTGTGCATGACTACTTTGCTCAGAGATTATTTCCTCACAACACTTTAAAAATTCATCTTTATATTTAATGAATGTTAATATACCATCACCATTAAAGTTAATTGAATTTTTGTTATTAAATAAATTTATATTGTTTAGTCCTATATGTAGTTCATGGCAAATAGTATCTTTATTAAGTAATTCTTGATGGTATATTCCTTTGTTAAATATCAAGGCTTGCCCCTTTTTTACGTTGTATAATTTGTCATTAATTAAATAATCTACATTGCCTGACAAGATAACAGATATTTCAATCATATCTGTATGACAATGATACTCCGTTTGAGGTATTTCACCTGAATAGCTATATTTTCCATCAAATAAGAATAGAATTTGAGGATTATAATTATCTATATTATTTTCATTTTCAAACATAAAATAAATCTCCTTATGAAATCAATAAGAAACGTTTTTATAAAAAAATACATCTTTAGTTTAATATAATACATTTTTATTTTCAATAAACTTTTTATAATTAAATTATATAGTAGAAAGAAAAAAGGAGGGAGTATAATAAGGGTTATAAGGGAAAAAAGCAAATAATCAAATAATATTTATCATATAAATCACAATTTATAATTATAAATATTAAAAACAATAATAGATAAGCGAAAAAGTAACGCTTAGAGTAGTATTAAAAGAAATAAAATAAAAAAAGTAATTAAAAATTTAAAATACTATTGTAAAAAAGATCAAAAGAATATAATATGTAAGTATAAAGTAAAACCTTTACATCAACATTCACTAATATAGAAACGTTTCTTGTAATAACTGTTTTTAGATTACTACAACTTAAATAAAACCGAGATTAATTAAATTAAATTCGCAAGAAACGTTTCCTATAAGTGTTATTTTAAACAATAAAGTTTAATTCTGGGAGGAATAGGATTATGAGTAATAATATAGATATAAAAGAATTGCGTGATAGCTTAACAATTGAAGAAAAGGTAGGTCAATTGTTGCAGTTAGCACCGTTTTTATTTAGTGATAGTAACAAAGGTGAGATAACAGGACCTATGAAGGATATGGGAATAAGTTCAAGGCAAATTAATATGTCGGGGTCAGTACTTGGAATTTCTGGCGCTAAGGAAATGAAAGAAATACAATCAGAATATTTAAAAAATCATGAAAAGAAAATCCCACTATTATTTATGGCTGACGTTATACATGGCTATAGAACCATATATCCGATTCCACTAGGATTAGGATGTACATGGGATACAGATTTAGCAGAAGAGTCAGCAAGAATAGCAGCTAAAGAAGCAGCAGCAGGAGGAATACATGTTACATTTTCTCCTATGGTGGACTTAGTTAGAGATGCAAGATGGGGAAGAGTTATGGAATCAACAGGAGAAGATCCATATTTAAACTCACTTTATGCAAGAGCTTTTGTAAAAGGTTATCAAGGAGATTTAACCAGTGATGAAAATATAGCAGCTTGTGTAAAGCACTTTGCAGCTTATGGTGCACCAGAAGGCGGAAGAGATTATAATACTGTAAATATGTCAGAAAGAAATTTAAGAGAATATTATTTACCAGCATATAAGGCAGCTATTGAAGAAGGGGCAAGAATGTTAATGACCTCATTTAATACTGTTGATGGAGTACCGTCATCAGGAAATACATGGCTTATGAGAGATGTATTAAGAGATGAATGGAATTTTGATGGAGTTGCAATATCAGACTGGGGTGCAGTTGCAGAATTAATACCTCATGGAGTTGCTGAAGATGGAAAGGAAGCTGCTGAAAAAGGTATAAAAGCAGGAGTGGATATAGAAATGATGACTCCACATTATGTACATCATGTAGCAAATTTAGTTGAAGAAGGAAGACTTGATATAAAGTTAGTTGATGAATGTGTTCTTAGAATACTTCAACTAAAGAAAGATTTAGGGTTATTTGAAAATCCTTATAGAGGTGCAGATGAGAAATTAGAAGCAAAATTGATATTATGTGATGAGCATAGAGAATCAGTAAGAAAAGCAGCAGAAAACTCAGTAGTTCTTTTAAAGAATGAAGGAGTATTACCTCTAAGTAAGGATGTTTCGAAAGTTGCAGTTATAGGACCATTTGCAGATAACCATATGATTTTAGGTGGATGGTCATGGCAAGGAAAGTTTGAAGAAACAGTAAGCCTAAAAGAAGGTTTAATAAATAAATTAGGTGAAGATAAAGTATTAGTAGCTAATGGATGCTCAAATGAAATTCCAGAGAGAGTAGAAGATTCATTATGTGAAGAGGGATTTGAAGAAGCAATGAGAATTGCAAAGGAAGCTGAAGTGGTAATTTTAGCTTTAGGAGAACACCATGATTTAAGTGGAGAAGGTGGAAGCAGAACTGACATCAAACTTCCAGGAGTTCAAGAAAAGCTTGCAAGAGAAATTTTAGCATTAAATAAACCAACAGCAGTTGCATTATTTAATGGAAGACCATTAGAGATAACTGATCTTTCAAATGAAGCAAATGCTATTTTAGAAGCATGGTATCCAGGTACAGAAGGCGGAAATGCAATAGCTAACATATTATTTGGAGATGCAAATCCACAAGGGAGATTAAGCATGGCATTCCCATATAACGTTGGTCAAGTTCCAGTTTATTACAATTGCTTTAGTACTGGAAGACCAAAAATAAAGGAATATGGTGATCAACATAAATTTGGCGAAGAAAGATTCTGTACACATTACCTAGATGCTCCTAATGCTCCACTATATCCCTTTGGATATGGATTAAGTTATACAACTTTTGAATATAGTGAAGCAGTGCTAGATAAGGATATTTTAAGAGAAAATGAAGTTATTTCATTAAAGGTTAAAGTGAAAAATACTGGAGATGTGGAAGGCAGAGAAACAGTTCAACTATATATTAGAGATGTAGTTGGTAGTGTAGTTAGACCAGTTAAGGAATTAAAAGCCTTTAAGAAGTTAACATTAGCACCAGGCGAAGAACAAGAAGTTATTTTCGAAATAAATGAAGAGATGCTAAGATTCCATACCTTAAGTAACGAGTTTAAGTCAGAAAAGGGTAAATTTATTGCTATGGTTGGAGCAAATTCAAAAGAGGTTCAAGAATTAAATTTTGAATTAAAGTAATTATTTTATAATGTATGGGAGAGTTTATATTTTAAAGTAAACTCTCCAATAATATATGTAAATAATATATGGATAGAGGTGTCTTATGAATATAGAAATAAAAGAGAAACAAATTTTAATAGATGGTAAACCACAGCTTATAATGTGTGGAGAAATACATTACTACAGATTAGAAAGAAATGAGTGGGAAGATAGAATAATAAAGCTGAAAAATTCAGGATGTAATGCTGTTGCAACATATATTCCATGGATATGTCATGAGCCAATAGAAGGTGAAATAGATGTTGAAGGAAAAACAAAGGATATATTAGATATAGGAGCCTTTATGGATTTATGTAATTCTCATGGCTTAATGTGTTTTATGAGACCAGGTCCATTTATTATGGCAGAGATGAAGAATGAAGGGATACCTCATTGGATAGCTAAAAAATATCCAGAGCTTATTCCAAAGACTTGGGATAATAAAACAGCACCAAATCCAACATTAGATTATCTTTCACCAAGTTTCCTAAAGGAAGTAAAAAAGTGGTATAGTGCTATAATTCCTGTAATAGCAAAAAGGCTGTGTACTAATGGTGGAAATGTAATTGGAGTACAACTAGATAATGAAATAGGAATGTTATCCTGGGTAAGTAATTCTCCAGATTTAACAGATTTTCTACTGGAAGAATTTACAAAGTGGCTTAAAGAAAAGTATAAAAAAGATTTAATAAATAGATATCCAATAAACTTTGATGACTTTGAAGCTGTTAAAGACGGAATTAGATCACCTAAAGAAGAATATTCATTACAACTATTAAAAGATCTTGGTTATTATATGAGGTATAGATTTGCAGAGTATGTAAGAATATTAAGAGGATATGCTGAAGAATATGGTATCAAAGATGTACCATTTGCTATTAATATACATGGAACAGGTGGGGGAAGAGGATTTACTTACCCAATAGGAATAAGTCAATTATATGAATCTTACACTCAAGAGGACGGATATATTTCAGGTTCAGACATATACTTAGGATCACTTACTATGGATAATTTCCAAGACTTATATATAATAAATGGGATGATGGATTCGGTTCATAACGAGGATCAGCCGTTAACTTCTTTAGAATTTGAATGTGGTGATGGAAATTATGGTTCAATATTTAGTTCAAGATATGATATATCAGCAGTAGACTTTAAGACAAGAATGTGTATAGCGCAAGGAAATAGAATGTTAAACTACTATTTATTCGCTGGTGGGAAAAATTACAGAATGGATTTAGACCTTAAGGATGGTAATGACAGAATTGCACTTACAGGAGAAAGACATGGTTTTGCAGCACCAATAGGACCTGAAGGACAGCTTAATTACACTTATGATAGAATGAGTAAATCAATTAAGGCAATGCTGGCAAATAATGAAAAAATAGCTTCAATGAATGAAGATCATGATAATCTAGTATATGGATTTATTCCAGATTATTTTATGACAGAATACCACTATCCGAATAGTGAAAAAATGAAAAATATGATATCGAATCTTACGCAACATAGAGCTCATTGGAATTGGGAAGCATTTATTAGAGGAATACTATTATTAAATTATAGATTTACAGCTGTAGATCTTCAAAATAAAGATATTAAAGAAAATCAAACTCTTGTAATTCCTTCAGCATTATATATGCCTGTAGAATCTCAAGAAAAGATTAAGAATCATCTTAACAAAGGTGGTAAAGTGCTTATTTATGGAGAAGTTCCTAAATACGATATGGAAGGAAATAAGTGTACTATATTAGCTGATGCTTTAAAAATCACAGAAATGAATAAAGAGGAAGCTGGTCAACATTATTATTTATCAGTATACGCAGATAATTTTGCTAACAATTCACCAGAAGTAAGAGCTGGATATGCTCAAACCTTTAAGATAAAAGAAGGGACACCTATTTTAAGAGTTTATGGAAGTAATTCAATTTGTGGATTTGAAACTAAAGTAGGTGATGGAGATGCAATAGTTATAGCAACAAATTATAGTTGTGATTTAGAGCTTATAAATAAATGCTTAGAAAGATTGAATACTAAAAGAGATTTAAGAAATGATTGTGAATATCATGGAATCTTTATGACAACAACATCAAATAAAATTGGTGAAAGATATATTCATATGCTTAATCTTGATGGTTTTGATAAAAGGTTTAATGTTTATCTTAATGAAGAGAAATTATTTGGTGGAAAAGAAATTGAGTTATTTAGTAAAGATGCTGTTATGCTTCCAATAAAAGTTAATTTTGGTGAATTGGAAATTAGCTATTCAACAGCAGAAATAATAAAAGTAGAGGATAATAAATTTACATTTAGGCTAACTCAATCAGAAGATGAGATAGCAATAAAAACAAAAATGACTATAGTTTCAAGTAATGATTTTATAGTTGAAGAAAAAGATGACTTAAAAATAATAAAGTCAACTAAGCATGCCAAAATAGATGATATTCTAGAAGTAGGATTTAAGTAAATATATTAATGTAAAAGTTTCATGTATAAAAGAGCTCTTCTTCCAAAATCTTAATATAAATAAGTAGAAGAAGGGCTTAAAATTTAAAAATTATATGATTTTAAGTTTTAAGGAGGTTAAATATTATTGAAAAAAAGAAGTAAAATAGTACTTTTAAGTACTTCAGTTATAATTTTAATAGCACTTTGTATAAATTTTTTTGGAAGTAACTCCAGGTTGTTAAAAGAAGAAAAAGTTTCTTCAATTAAATATTTCTTAGAACAAAGTAATACTGCAGAAAATAGCTCAGGATATGGACTAGTTAGAGATAGATATCCAGGGAATCCTTCTATAGCAAGTATTGCGGCTACAGGATATGGATTATCAGCTCTACCAATAGCGGTGGAAGAAAAGTTATTATCAAAGGAAGATGCTTTTGATAGAGCTAACAAAACCTTAGATACCCTTTTAAATATGGAAACTATTGAAGGGTTCTATTATCATTTTATAAATATAAATACTGGAGAGAGAGAATGGAATAGTGAGTTATCTAATATAGATACAGCAATACTAATTTGTGGAGCATTACATGCTGGAGAGTATTTTGGTGGAGAAATAAAGGACAAAGCTAACAAAATTTATGAAAAAGTAAATTGGCCTTGGTTTGTAGATAATAAGAACAATCAGTTTTATATGGCATACAGCCCAGAAAAGGGATTTGAAGGTCATTGGGATTATTATGCAGAACAGTTAATGATGTATGTTTTAGGTGCAGGTTCTCCTACATTTCCAATAGATCAAAAAGTTTATAATAGTTTTACAAGAATTTATGATAAATATGGAGAAGGAAATAAATTTATACATTCATGGTTTGGATCTATTTTTACTTATCAATTTTCTCATGGATGGATAGATTTTAGAGATAAATCTGATGAAAAGGGTGTTAATTGGTTTAATAATTCAGTAGATGCTTCTTTAGCAAGTTATAATTATTCAATGGATTTAAAGAATGAGTATAAGAGCTTTGCTATAGGGGGATGGGGATTAACTGCTTGTGATACTCCAAATGGATATAATGGATTACTAGGATCAGCACCTTCAGGATCATCGAATACAGCAAATAAAGTTGAAGGAACTATTGCACCAGCAGGAGCATTAGGATCAATAGTATTTACTCCTAAAGAAAGTATTAAAGCTGTTAAAGCTTTTGACAAAATAGATGGACTTAAAGGAGAATATGGATATAAGGATGCATTTAACCTTGATAAAAGTTGGATTGCAAATGACTACATAGGTATAGATAAAGGTATTACCATGATTATGATAGGTAATTATGAGGATGAAGAAATTTGGAAAGAATTTATGAAAAATGAATATATAAATAGAGGTTTAGAAAAGCTAGAAATTAAATAAGTGGAGGATTTATAAATGGATAGATTAGATATTTTAGACTTAGAAGCTAAGGGATGTTTTGATTTCTTTTGGAATGAAGCAACAACAGAAGGAGAAGGTTTTGGTTTAATTAGAGACAACACAACAAATTCAGAAAGACATAAAAAAGTTGCCTCAGTTGCTTCAGTAGGATTTGGATTATCTGCAATAATAGTAGGAGTTGAAAGAGGATGGATAACTAAAGAAGAAGGAGAAAAAAGAGCACTTGGAACATTAAAAACTTTATATAATGATGTAGAACAAACAGAAGGTTTTTTTAATCATTTTGTAAATATGAACTCAGGTAAAAGAGAGTGGAATAGTGAAGTTTCAATAATAGATACAGCTATAGCTATAATGGGAGCATTAACTTGTGCAGAATATTTTAAAGGCGAAGTTGAAGAATATTTTGAAAGAATATATTCAAGAATAAATTGGGAATTTTATAGAAATCCAAAAACAAATCATTTTTATATGGGATATAGTAAAGAGCAGGGGCCTTTTGGAGCTTGGGACATGACAGCCGAACAATTTATGATGTATTTCTTAGGAGTGGCTTCACCAACGCATCCTGTACCAGCATCAATGTTCTACGATTTTAGAAGAGATATTGGAAGTTATGGTGGAGATGAATTTATATATACACCCATTGGATCTATATTCCCATATCAATTTTCACATGCATGGATAGATTTTAGGAACACAAAGGACAAGCTAGGGGTTGATTGGTTCGAAAATTCAGTAAAAGCATCTTTATCTAATAGACAATATTGTATAGATAATCCTGTTAATTCTAAGAGCTTTCACAAAAATGCTTGGGGGATGACTGCTTGTGAAACTCATCATGGATATGATGGAAGTCAAGGAACACTACCATCAGCTAAGGGTGGAACAGTTCATACCGCTGATGGAACAGTACCACCATGTGGAGCTATTGGATCAATAGTATTTACACCAGAAGAATCAATAGATGCAATGAATTATTATTATAAAACATTTAAGGACAAGCTATGGGGAAAATATGGATTTAAGGATGCCTATAACCTAGATGTCACACCGGAATGGTTCAGTAAAGTAGAAATTGGAATAGATAAAGGCATTAGTATACTTATGATAGAAAACTATAGAAGTGGACTAATATGGAATCTTACTATGCAAAATAAATATATTAAAAAGGCTATGGAACTTTTAGAAATTACAAATAATAATGTAGAAGCTAATATAAGTGAAAAATCAATAGAAGAATCAGTGGTAGAAACCATATAAAGGTAGGTATTATAATGGAAAAAAAGTGGTGGCATAATTCAACTGTATATCAAGTTTATCCCAAAAGTTTTAAAGATACCACAGGAAATGGCAGTGGGGATATTAATGGTATAATAGAAAAATTAGACTATTTAAAATTATTAGGAATAGATATTATATGGATGTCTCCAGTATATAAATCTCCAATGGATGACAATGGTTATGATATAAGCGATTATAAAGAAATAGCGCCAGAGTTTGGTACTATGGAAGATATGGATAACTTATTAAAAGAAGCAGAAAAGAGAAATATAAAAATTGTTATGGATTTAGTAGTAAATCATACATCAGATGAACATCCTTGGTTTATAGAAGCAAGAAAATCTAAAGATAATCCATATAGAGACTTTTATGTTTGGAGAAAGCCAGTAGATGGAAAAGAGCCAAATGATGTTAAATCATTTTTTAGTGGATCAGCTTGGCAATTAGATGAAGAAACAGGAGAATATTATCTACATTTATTCAGCAAAAAGCAGCCAGACTTAAACTGGGATAACAAAAAGGTAAGAAAAGAAGTCTATGATATGATGAATTTCTGGATAGATAAAGGTGTTGGTGGCTTTAGGATGGATGTTATAGATTTAGTGGGTAAAGATATTGATAATAAGATATTGGGAAATACAGAAAAAACCCATGAATATATCCATGAAATGAATATGAATACCTTTGGGAATAAAGATTTATTTACAGTAGGGGAAACAGGTGGGGCAACTATAGATATAGCAAAGCTATTTACCGATCCTAGGAGAAAAGAACTTGGAACATGCTTTCAATTTCAACATATAGCTTTAGATGAAATTCCAGGAAAAAGCAAATGGGATTTAAGAAAATTGAACTTAGTAGAATTAAAAAAAGTTCTAAGTAGATGGCAGACTGCTTTAGGTGATGAAGGATGGAATAGTATTTATTGGAGCAATCATGATCAACCAAGAGTAGTTTCAAGATGGGGAAATGATAAAGAATATAGAGTAGAATCAGCAAAAATGTTTGCAACATTACTTCACTTTATGAAAGGAACCCCATATATTTATCAAGGTGAGGAAATTGGAATGACCAATGCATATTTTGAAAATGTTGAAGACTATAGGGATATTGAGACATTAAATCTTTATAAGGAAAGAATAGCTTCTGGATATAAACATGAAGATATAATGAAATCTCTAGAAGTTAAGGGCAGAGATAATGCAAGAACACCTATGCAGTGGAATTCAGAAGAAAATGCAGGATTTACTATAGGAAAACCTTGGCTAAAAGTTAATGAAAATTATAAGTATATAAATGTAGAAGATGAATTGAAAGATAAAGATTCTATATTCTATTATTATAAAGAATTAGTTAAGTTTAGAAAAGAAAATGATATTGTAGTATATGGTGAATATAAGCTTTTATTAGAGGAAGATAAAAATATATTTGCATATATAAGAGAATATAAAGGAAGAAAATTATTAGTTGTAGCTAATTTTTATGAAGAAGAACAAAGCTTTACTTTATGCGATGATATAAATATAGGTAAATTAATAATATCAAACTATAAAGATATTATTATTAATGAAAAAACTATAAAGTTAAGGCCATATGAAGCCTTTGCTTATTATATTAATTAATATAATAATAATATATTTATATAATAATACAGAATCTAGTCATAATATAGAGAACTGCTGTGGGATTATGTAACATATATAAAGAAATTAAAAATGACATATGTATAGATTATGATAAAGAAGAAGGATTCAAATTTGAATCCTTTTTCTTTATCTTGATAGGTTTGTACAAATTAGATAAATGTATTTCAGGTATAAGAAATGAAGTATATAAATAAAAAGCTAACTTATGATATTAAGTTTTAACTAAAGTATTAAGAGATATTTAATAAAAATATAGGTTAAAATTTCATATTATCTAATTTAAAAAGATTATTTTAAAATAATCTTTATACAATCTTAAAGTCATCCTGATTAATCCTAATACTATCTTTATATTGATTTTTATATAATTTTAGATAAAGGGGGAAGGAAATAATGATAGTTGTTACTAGTTTAATTGGTTTAGCAGCCTTATCGCTATTTGTTTATTTAACTTATATTTTATTAAGAGGTGATAATGAATGATTAACTCAATAATACAGTATTCATTATATTTGATAATTTTAGTTGTACTAGCTATTCCATTAGGAAAGTATATTGGGAAGGTAATGAATGGAGAAAAAGTTTTCTTAAGTAAAATATTAAATCCAATAGAAAACTTTATATACAAGATATTAAGAATAGATAAAGATGAGGAAATGAATTGGAAAAAGTATTCAGTTTCAATAATTGCCTTTAGTGTTATAGGATTTGTAATTTTATTTTTATTACAAATAGTACAAGGTATATTGCCTTTGAATCCTGAAGGAATTAAAGGAGTTACTTGGGATTTAAGTTTTAATACAACATCAAGTTTTGTAACTAATACAAATTGGCAATCTTATTCAGGAGAAAGTCAGTTAAGTTATCTAACTCAAATGCTCGGATTAACAGTTCAAAACTTTGTATCAGCAGCAGTAGGTATAGCAGTTTTATTTGCACTTATAAGAGGATTTACTAGAGTAAAAGGAAAGACTATAGGAAACTTCTGGGTAGATGCTACAAGAAGTATAGTTCATATTTTAATGCCATTATCAATAGTTGTGTCATTATTAATAGCATCTCAAGGCGTTGTGCAAAATTTTTCAGCATATCAAGAAGTTGATTTACTACAACCTATAACTCTTGAGGATGGAACGGTTATAACAAAACAAGTTGTACCTCAAGGACCAGCAGCAAGCCAAATTGCAATTAAGCAATTAGGAACTAATGGTGGTGGATTCTTTGGAGTTAACTCAGCTCATCCATTAGAAAATCCTACACCTTTTTCAAATGTAGTAGAAATGATATCAATATTATTAATTCCAGCAGCTTTATGCTTTACATTTGGAAGAAATATTAAGGATAAGAGGCAAGGTAGAGCAATATTTATTGCAATGTTTTTAATGTTAGTTATTGCTCTTTCAACAATAGCAGTAAATGAAGCTAATGCAACACCTCAACTTACTCAAAATGGATTTATAGATGTGTCTACAATAGATCAAGCTGGTGGAAATATGGAAGGTAAAGAGACTAGATTTGGTATAGCTTCATCAGCTACATGGACAGCATTTACAACAGCAGCTTCTAATGGATCAGTAAATTCAATGCATGATAGTTATACTCCTTTAGGTGGAATGGTACCTATGTTACTTATGCAACTAGGTGAAGTTATATTTGGTGGAGTTGGTTGTGGATTATATGGAATGTTAGCCTTTGCAATAATAGCAGTATTTATGGCAGGTTTAATGGTTGGAAGAACTCCAGAATATTTAGGAAAGAAAATAGAACCATTTGAGATGAAGATGGCAATGTTAGTTTGTCTTGCAACACCAATTGCAACTTTAATAGGAAGTGGTATAGCAGCAGTAGTTCCAAGTGTATTAGATAGTCTTAATAACTCAGGTGCACATGGTTTCTCAGAAATGCTTTATGCGTATTCTTCAGCAGGTGGAAATAATGGATCAGCTTTTGCAGGCTTTGCAGCAAATACACCATTTATAAATGTTAGTATTGGATTAGTTATGTTATTTGCAAGATTTGTACCTATGATAGCAACACTTGCCATTGCAGGTTCATTAGTTAAAAAGAAGAAGGTAGCAGTAAGTGCAGGAACATTACCAACACATGATGCATTGTTTATAGGTCTTTTAGTGTTTGTAGTACTTTTAGTTGGAGCATTAAGTTTCTTTCCAGCAATTGCATTAGGACCAATAGCTGAATTCTTCCAAATGATAGGATAGAATGGGGGGGTAATATATGAAAAATAATAATAGTATTTTATCTGATAAGAAAATGGTAAAAAGAGCGATAAGGGATTCTTTTGTAAAGTTAAATCCTAAGATACAAAAAGAGAATCCTGTAATGTTTATAGTATATATAGCTTCTATTATAACAACTATTCTATATTTTGTAGCTTTACTTGGAATTAAAGATAATTCTCCAAGCTTCATATTAGGAATAACAGTTTTACTATGGTTTACAGTTTTATTTGCAAACTTTGCAGAAGCAATTGCAGAAGGACGTGGAAAGGCTCAAGCAGATGCATTACGTTCATCAAAAAAGGATGTTGTAGCAAGTAAAATACCATCAGCAAAAGAAAAAGATAAAGTTATGAAAGTAAATTCAACTGAACTTAAAAAAGGTGATATTGTTATTGTTTTTGCTGGAGAGCAAATTCCAGCAGATGGTGATGTTATTGATGGGGCAGCTTCAGTTGACGAAAGTGCAATAACAGGAGAGTCAGCCCCTGTTATTCGTGAAAGTGGTGGAGATAGAAGTGCAGTAACTGGTGGCACAACAGTAATTTCTGACTGGCTTGTAATTAAAGTAAGTAATGATCCAGGTGAAAGCTTTATGGATAAAATGATAGCTATGGTAGAAGGGGCGGCTAGAAAGAAAACACCAAATGAAAAAGCTCTTGAAATATTACTAGTATCACTTACGATAATTTTCCTTATAGTAACAGTTTCTTTATACACTTACTCAGTATTTATTTCTAATGAAGCAGGCATGGTAAATAATACTTCAATTACTTCATTAATTGCATTATTAGTTTGCTTGGCACCAACAACTATAGGAGCCTTATTATCAGCAATAGGTATAGCTGGGATGAGTAGATTAAACCAAGCAAATGTATTAGCTATGAGTGGTAGAGCAATAGAAGCAGCTGGGGATGTTGATATATTAATGTTAGATAAAACTGGAACAATAACCCTTGGAAATCGTCAGGCTAGTGAATTTA
The DNA here is from genome assembly GCF_001010885.1 of Clostridium sp. C8. Classification (NCBI taxonomy): domain Bacteria; kingdom Bacillati; phylum Bacillota; class Clostridia; order Eubacteriales; family Clostridiaceae; genus Clostridium; species Clostridium sp. C8. The sequence goes on from NZ_LBMX01000012.1 coordinate 156,904, forward strand.
TACCGGTTGATGGAGTAGATATAAAAGAATTAGCAGATGCAGCTCAATTAGCGTCTCTTGCAGATGAAACTCCAGAAGGAAGAAGCGTAGTAGTTCTAGCTAAAGAACAGTTTGGCATTAGAGGAAGAGATATGAGTAGTCTTAATGCAACTTTTATCGAATTTACAGCTAAAACTAGAATGAGTGGAGTAGATTTCAATGGAAATGAAATAAGAAAAGGAGCTTCAGATGCAGTTAAAAAATATGTTTTAGAAAAAGGAGGTTTCTTTTCAAAGGAATGTGAAGAAAAGGTTAAGGAAATAGCTAAGGTTGGGGGAACTCCTTTAGTTGTTGCTAAAAATAATAAGGTATTAGGAATAATACACTTAAAAGATATAGTTAAACAAGGAGTAAAAGAAAAATTTGCAGATCTTAGAAAAATGGGCATTAAAACTATAATGATAACTGGTGATAATCCACTTACTGCAGCAGCAATAGCAGCAGAAGCAGGAGTTGATGACTTCTTAGCAGAGGCAACACCAGAAGGAAAGCTAGATATGATAAAAGATTTCCAAAGGAAAGGTCATTTAGTTGCAATGACAGGTGATGGAACAAATGATGCCCCAGCCTTAGCACAAGCAGATGTTGCTGTTGCTATGAATACAGGAACTCAAGCAGCAAAGGAAGCCGGTAATATGGTTGATTTAGATTCATCACCAACTAAGCTTATAGAAATTGTTAGAATTGGTAAGCAACTTTTAATGACAAGAGGATCATTAACAACATTTAGTATTGCAAATGATATAGCAAAATACTTTGCTATAATACCACCATTATTTTTAGGTCTTTATCCTGAGCTACAAAAATTAAATATAATGAAGTTAAGTAGTCCAGAAAGTGCAATACTTTCAGCTGTTATATACAATGCTTTAATAATAATAGCACTTATTCCATTAGCATTAAAAGGTGTAAAATATAGAGAAGTTCCAGCTAGTAAGTTGTTATCAAGAAATCTTTTAGTATATGGTCTTGGAGGAATAATAGCCCCATTTGTAGCAATAAAGATTATTGATGTAATAATAACTGTACTTGGATTAGTATAATAGGAGGTATAAATTATGAAAGTCATAAGTAAAGCATTTAAGTTTATACTATTATTTATGATAATATGTGGATTAATATATCCAGTTTTTATAACAGGTGCTTCACAATTACTATTTAAAGATAAAGCGAATGGTAGTATTATAGAAGTTAATGGAAAAAAATATGGTAGTGTATTACTTGCTCAAGAATTCACTGGAGATGAGTATTTATGGGGTCGTGTAATGAACTTAGATACAAGTACATTTACAGATGAAAATGGAAAAGTATTAATGTATGCAACTCCTTCAAATTTAAGTCCTGCAAGTCAAGAATATGAAAAGCTAGTAAGTGAGAGAATAGAAAAAATAAAAGCATCAAATCCTGATAAAAAAGATGATCCTATTCCAGTAGATTTAGTTACATCATCAGGAAGTGGACTTGATCCTCATATTTCAGTTGCAGCAGCAGAATATCAAGTGGATAGAATTGCAAAAATCCGTAATATAAGTACAAATGAAGTAGGGCAAATAATTGAAAAATATACGAAGGGAAGAATACTTGGAGTATTTGGAGAAGAAACTGTAAATGTATTACAAGTTAATCTTGCATTAGATGGTGTTTTAAAATGAACAATGTAGAATTGACAATTGTCCATTGTCAATTATTAATTGAAAACAGGGGTGCTATAAATGAATGAAACTCGTCCTAATCCAGAAGAATTATTAAAAAAAATTAATGAAGAAGAATTAGAAAATAAAAGAGGAAAGTTAAAAATATTTTTTGGTTATGCAGCTGGTGTAGGTAAAACCTACGCTATGCTGGATGCTGCTCATGCTGCAAAGAAAGTTGGAGTAGATGTAGTGGTTGGATATATAGAACCACATACAAGACCAGAAACTTTAGCCCTTTTAGATGGATTAGAACTTTTACCAAAACTTGAAGTTGAATATAAAGGAATAACTTTAAAAGAGTTTGATTTAGATGGAGCATTAGAAAGAAAGCCAGAGTTAATATTAGTAGATGAGCTTGCACACACAAATGCACAAGGGCTAAGACATAAGAAAAGATATAGTGATATAGAAGAGTTATTAAGTGCAGGTATTGATGTTTATACCACAGTTAATGTTCAGCATATAGAAAGTCTAAATGATATAGTTGCATCAATTACTCATGTTGTAGTAAAGGAAAGAGTGCCAGATAGATTTTTCAATGATGCCTTCCAAGTTGAGCTTATAGATATAGAGCCTTCAGATCTTATAGATAGATTAAATGCAGGTAAAATATACAAGAAAAATCAAGTTAAAAAGGCACTTAATAACTTTTTTTCTAAAGAAAATTTAGCAGCATTACGTGAAATTGCATTAAGGGAAACTGCTGATAGAGTAAATAAGGAAGTTACTGTTAATAAGAGCTATAGCAAAGGTATATATCATACAAATGAGCATATATTAGTATGTTTAAGTTCTTCACCTTCAAATGCTAAGGTTATAAGAGCAGCAGCTAGAATGGCAGAGGCTTTTCATGCTGAGTTTACAGCGCTTTTTGTGGAAACAATAGTTTCAAAGGAATTAGATGAAAAGAATATTCAAAAGCTTAGGGAAAATTTAAAGCTTGCGGAGGATTTAGGAGCAAATGTAGAAACAGTATACGGAGATGATGTACCATATCAAGTTGCAGAATTTGCAAAATTAAGTGGTGTATCGAAGATAATTCTTGGAAGGACAAAAAGAAGAAAGTTCTTTCTTAAGTCTAAGCTAGGATATGTAGATAGAATTGTAGAACTAGCACCGGAAATAGATCTATATGTTATACCAGATAGTGAAGATGTTGTTGCTAAAAGGAAGTATCAAGTTAAAAATATAAAACTATCAAGTTCTGATGTAATGAAAACAATAGAGACATTAGGTCTATCAGTAATAATAGGTGCAATTTTATATAAGCTTGGATTTAGTGAAGCTAATGTGATAACAGTTTTTATACTTGGGGTTTTATTAATATCAAATAAAACTGATGGAATTATTTATGGAGGAATAGCTTCATTAGCAAGTGTACTATTATTTAATTTTCTTTTTACAGAACCAAGATTTTCACTTAATTTTTATGATCCAGGATATTTAGTTACATTTATTATAATGTTGATATCCGCATTAGTTACAAGTACTTTAACTAATAAAGTTAAATATCAAGCAAATGTATCAGCAGTGATTGCTAATAGAACAAATATATTATTAGAAGCTAGTAGAGATTTAGAAAGAACTGATAATTTAGAGGATATAATATTAACAACTCAAAGACAATTATATAAGTTTTTAAAAAAGCCAATTATAATATATGAAGTATCTAATGAAAATATAAAAAGCATATACAATTATAAGTTTGAAGATGGCAGTGAAATAGATAAGAAATTTACAAGTGAGGATGAAAAGGCAGTAGTTAGTTGGGTAATAAGGAATAGAAAAAGAGCTGGGGTTAGTACAGATACGCTTCCAGGTGCAAAAGCTATGTATATACCACTTATTGGGCAAGATGATGTTATGGTTGTAATAGGAATATTGATGATGGAAAATGAAAATATTGATAGTGGAGAAAAGTCATTACTAGAAGCAATGCTTAATCAAATTTCATTTGCAATAGAAAAGTATATTTTAAATGAATCTAAAAAGAATGCACTAATGCAAGCTGAAAATGAAAGGTTTAGGGCAAATTTATTAAGAGCAGTTTCTCATGATTTAAGAACACCACTTACTAGTATATCTGGAAGTGCTAGTTCAATTTTAAATAATGAGTTTGATAAAGAGACAAAGAAAAAACTAATATTAGATATTTATGATGACTCAGTTTGGTTAATAAATTTAGTTGAAAATTTATTATCAGTATCTAGATTAGATAATGGAAATGTGCAATTAAATACTGAGCCACAATTAATTGAAGAAATAATAAATGAAGCTCTTGAACATGTAAATCGTAAAATTTCAAATTATAAAGTTAAAGTCAACTTAAAAGATGATTTACTAATGGTAGACGTAGATGTAAGACTGATAGTTCAAGTAATGATAAATATAGTAGATAATGCAATTAAATATACTGAACCAGGAAGTGAAATTCAAATAAACGTATTTACTAAAGGTAAAAAGGTGGTAGTAGAAGTAGCAGACAATGGAATAGGGATAAGCAAACAAAATAAAGAGTGTATTTTTGATATGTTCTTTACTGTTAATGGAAATAAAGGTGACAGTAGAAGAGGTTTAGGGTTAGGACTTGCTCTTTGTAAGTCTATAATAAATGCTCACGGTGGAGAAATTTACGTTAGAAATAATAAACCTCATGGAACAGTAATAGGATTTACATTATCACAAGTGGAGGTAAATAATGAAGGTATCAATTTTAGTAGTTGAGGATGACAAGGCAATAAGAAATTTTATATCTGCTACCTTAGATATTCATTCTTATAAGTGTTTTACAGCAGAAAATGGGGGGCAAGCAATAATACTAGCAACATCGAATAAGCCTGATATAATTATATTAGATTTAGGATTACCTGATATAGATGGTGTTGATATAATAAAGAAAATAAGAGCTTGGTCTAATTGTCCAATAATAGTTGTAAGTGCTAGAAGTGAAGATAAAGATAAAATAGAGGCTTTGGATTCTGGTGCAGATGATTATTTAACTAAGCCATTTAGTGTAGATGAGTTACTAGCAAGAATTAGAGTAGCTATCAGAAAAATGAATTATGATAATACAAAAAAAGAAGAAAATACTGAATTTATAAATGGAGATTTAAAGATAGATTATGTATCAGGATGTGTTTTTGTAGGAGAAGAAGAAACACATTTAACTCCGATAGAATATAAGCTTTTGTGTCTTTTAGCTAAAAATGTAGGTAAAGTTCTTACTCATACCTATATTTTAAAAGAGATATGGGGAGTAGCATATGAAAGTGAAGTTCCATCATTAAGAGTTTTTATGGCAACATTAAGAAAAAAGATTGAGAAAAATTGTGAGAAAAATGCTTATATACAGACTCATATAGGGGTTGGGTATAGACTTGTAAGAATACAAGATTAAGTTAAATTAATTATCTTTTATTATATTAGGATATAGTAAAATAAATTACAAAATAAAAGTAAAAAGATTTTTAAATTAATAATTGAATTTATTCAATGGATTTTCTAGAATAATTACCAGCAATTCATGAATTTTACTTGAAATATAAATTGCAAACTTATTGACAATAATAGACCATAGATATATAATATCTTTAACTTAAAAAGAGTCATATATAACAACTCATATATCCCCTGAATACGGCAGGAAGTATCTACCGGAAACCTTAAATTTCCGACTATGAGTGATTTTGATATACTAATACTATATTTTTTATATAGTATTTTAGGCATATTAACTTCACTTAGAAGATTAATATGTCTTTTTTTATACATAAAAATAGATAAAAAAAGAAATTTTACAATCATAAAATTATAAATATGCAAGAAAAAAATTATTTTAAGGGGGAGAACTAATGGCAACAATAATTAAAACTGCTTATACTTTCGATGATGTATTACTAGTACCTAATAAATCAGAAATCTTACCTAATGAGGTTAGTTTAAAAACTAAGTTAACAAAGAAAATTACTTTAAATATCCCACTAATGAGTGCAAGTATGGATACTGTAACAGAATCTAAAATGGCTATTGCAATTGCAAGAGAAGGTGGAATAGGAATAATTCACAAAAATATGACTATAGAAGAGCAAGCAAAAGAAGTTGATAGAGTAAAAAGACAAGAAAATGGAGTAATAACAGATCCAATATTCTTATCAGAAAACCATACAATAAGACAAGCTCAAGAACTTATGGCTCAATATAGAATATCAGGAGTTCCAATAACAAGAGGAAGTCAATTAGTTGGAATAATAACTAATAGAGACATAGTTTTTGAAACAAATTACGATAGACTAGTTTCAGAAGTTATGACGAAGAGTCCACTAATAACATCTAAAGAAGGAACGACATTAGAAGAAGCACTTGAAATATTAAAGAAGCACAAGATAGAAAAACTTCCTTTAGTTGATGATGAGAATAATTTAAAAGGATTAATAACTATTAAAGATATAGAAAAAGCAAAAGCTTTTCCAAATGCAGCAAAGGATGAAAAAGGTAGATTATTATGTGGAGCATCAGTAGGGATAACTAAAGATATGATGGATAGAGTAGATGCCTTAGTTAAAGCTAATGTTGATGTTATTACATTAGATACAGCTCATGGACATTCAAAAGGTGTTATGGATGGAGTAAAAAAGATAAAGGCTAAGTATCCAGACCTTCAAATAATAGCTGGTAATGTAGCAACAGCTGAAGCTACAAGAGATTTAATAGAAGCAGGAGCAGATTGTGTTAAGGTTGGTATAGGACCAGGGTCAATATGCACAACAAGAATAGTAGCAGGTGTTGGAGTTCCTCAATTAACAGCAGTTATGGATTGTGCAGAAGAAGGAAAAAAACATGGAGTTCCAGTAATTGCAGATGGAGGATTAAAATACTCAGGAGATATAGTTAAAGCATTAGCTGGTGGAGCATCTGTTGCAATGATGGGGTCAATGTTTGCAGGATGTGAAGAAGCACCGGGAGAAATGGAAATATATCAAGGAAGAAGTTATAAAGTTTATAGAGGAATGGGATCACTTGGAGCAATGGAAAAAGGATCAAGTGATAGATACTTCCAAAATGGAACTAAGAAGTTTGTGCCAGAGGGCGTTGAAGGAAGAGTTGCTTACAAAGGATATGTGGCAGATACAATATACCAATTAACAGGTGGAATAAGATCTGGAATGGGATATCTAGGAGCACCTACATTAGATAATTTATATGAAAATGCAAAATTTGTAGTTCAAACAGCATCAGGAATAAGAGAAAGCCATCCACATGATGTTAATATAACTAAAGAATCACCAAACTACAGCAAGTAGTAATTGATAATGGACAATTGAGGAAATAACTCAGGCAAACTGAGTTATAGTGAAAGAGTTAAGGAAATAACTCAGACGAGCTGAGTTAATGGAAAAATGGAAGAATGAAAATTCTTATTTAAAATTAAAATTTTAAATATCGAATGAAAGAATTGAAGAAATAACTCAGTTTAGCTGAGTTAAAAAAGAAAATATAATTTTATTATTCAACTACAGTTGAATAATTACCATAATTTTTTCATTTCTTCATTCTTTCATTAATTTTTTGCTCTTTCATTCTCTCACTTTTTCATTTAAACTTATTTATGTAGATAATAAACAAAAAATTAACATGTAGATAATAAACAAAAAACTAAATTGGAGGTAGCCAATGGATAAAGAGTTAGTATTAGTTATTGACTTTGGTGGTCAATATAATCAATTAATAGCAAGAAGAGTTAGGGAATGTGGTGTTTACTGTGAAGTTCATCCACATACTTTAAGCGTTAATGAAATAAAAGAAATGAATCCTAAGGGAATAATATTTACTGGGGGACCAAATAGTGTATATGGTGAGGATTCTCCTTTATGTGAAAAAGCTTTATTTGAAGCAGGAATACCTATACTTGGAATATGCTATGGATCACAATTAATGGCTCATGTACTTGGAGGAAAGGTTGAAACAGCTCCTGTAAGTGAATATGGAAAAACAAAGGTTGATGTAAAAGTAGATTCAAAGATTTTTGACGGAGTATCGCCATCTACTGTTTGTTGGATGAGTCACACAGATTACATAGAAAAAGCTCCAGAAGGATTTAGAATAATAGCTAATACTCCAGTATGTCCAGTTGCTGCTATGGAGTGCCAAGAAAAGAATTTATATGCAGTTCAATTCCACCCAGAAGTTATGCATACACAAGAAGGAACAAAGATGATATCAAACTTCTTATATAATGTTTGTGAATGTTCTGGTGATTGGAAAATGGATTCATTTGTAGAAAAAACAATTAAAGAAATACGTGAAAAGGTCGGAAATGGTAAAGTGTTATGTGCATTATCAGGTGGAGTTGACTCATCTGTAGCTGCTGTATTACTTTCAAAAGCTGTAGGAAGTCAATTAACATGTGTATTTGTAGACCATGGATTACTTCGTAAGAATGAAGGAGATGAAGTTGAAGAAGTATTTGGACCTAATGGACAATATGACTTAAACTTTATTCGTGTAAATGCACAGGAAAGATTTTACGAAAAGTTAACTGGAGTAGAAGAGCCTGAACAAAAGAGAAAAATAATAGGCGAAGAATTTATAAGAGTATTTGAAGAGGAAGCTAAAAAGATAGGAACAGTAGATTTCTTAGTACAAGGAACTATTTATCCAGATGTAATTGAAAGTGGACTTGGAAAATCAGCAGTTATAAAATCACATCATAATGTTGGAGGACTTCCAGACTATGTAGATTTTAAAGAGATAATAGAACCATTAAGACTACTATTTAAAGATGAAGTACGTAAAGCTGGTTTAGAACTTGGAATACCTGAAAAGCTAGTTTACAGACAGCCATTCCCAGGACCAGGTCTTGGAATACGTATAATTGGTGAAGTAACAGCTGAGAAAGTTAGAATAGTTCAAGATGCAGATGCAATTTACAGAGAAGAAATTGCAAAATCTGGAGTTGATAAAGAGCTAGGTCAATACTTTGCAGCACTTACTAATATGCGTTCAGTAGGTGTAATGGGAGATGAAAGAACTTATGACTATGCAGTAGTTCTTCGTGCAGTAACTACAAGTGATTTCATGACAGCAGAATCAGCAGATCTTCCATGGGAAGTACTTGGAAAAGTAACAACTAGAATTGTAAATGAAGTTAAAGGGGTTAACCGTGTATTATATGATTGCACAGGGAAACCACCAGCAACTATTGAGTTTGAATAGCATCCACAAGTCTGGGAAGCCTTATAAATAGGGCACTCCCGGACTTTTCTTTTGCCTCTGCTACTACTTTGCTACTAAGAAATATTCTTCATTCTTTTAGATATTAGTAGAAAACAAGTTTTCTGGTGATAAGATTTTGCAGATACTGTCTGCAAAATTGATGTTATTAGCATCTTGTTGGCTTCAACAAAATGATTAAATAATTTTTCGAATTGGCATTTGGATAACATTTCCGGATGCTTTTTCTTTTGGTACTTCAGATTCTATGACTGGTGGAATACCTGGCACACCTACGGGTGGTTCTGGTATTGGATTAGTGACCCCAACAAGTGATTCAAGACTATGCACCAATGCCTGCTGTTTGTGTGGAAATAGGTGAGAGTAAGTATTGAGTGTTGTGGATACCTTTTCGTGTCCAAGTCTGTCGGCAAGCATGAGAGCGTCACAGCCTTGATTGATTAACAAACTAGCATGACTATGGCGGAGATCGTGAATTCGTATTTTTTTAATGCTAGTTGTCTTGCATCCTCGTTGCATCTCGTGTGCGAGATAGGATTTTGTGTAAGGGAATAGTCTATCCTTTGGACGAGGCATATACATGGAATTCATATACTCTGTTAGTTCCTGGCAAAGAAAATCAGGAATAGGAACAACACGTTTGCTCTTTTTTGTCTTAGGGGTAGAAATAATATCTTTCCCATGACTACGTGAATAAGACTTACAAATACGGATTGTCTTATCAACTAGATTAATATCTTCTGCTGTTAGAGCAAGTAATTCTCCTTCTCGCATACCTGTCCAATAAAGAACTTCAAAGCATAAATACGAAACAGCTTTGTCTTTAATACCTTCCCGAAAAGCAAGATATTCATCCAATGTCCAGAAGTCCATTTCCTCGGCATCACTTCGTCCCATACTTCCGGCCTTCCCACATGGATCGGTATTAAGGTCATAGAAACGTTTAGCATAATTCATAATACAGTTCATTTGATTGTTGATGGATTTTAGATAAGTGGGCTTGTAGTTGTACTCGTCCTTCATAAGTTTTGTCTGCCATCTTCGAATATCAGTAGCTTTAATTTCGTTAATTGGAATCTTGCTAAAGAATGGAAGAATCTTTGTTTCGTAGATATTACGCTTATGCTGGATGGTGGAATCTTTTAATCTTCCTTCCATATCCTCAATATAGGATTCATATAGTGATTGAAATGTCATATCGGGATTACATGCCTGTTTCTCTAGAAATTCTCTCTCAAATGTTAAGGCTTCCTTTTTGGTGGCGAATCCTCGTTTCCACTTTTGCTTGTTGTTGCCTTGCCAATCCGTATAATAGAATTTGGCAAACCATTTACCAGTTTTATCATCTTTGTAAGCTGGCATAAAATCATCTCCTTTATAATGAATTAGTCATCTGGAACGAATAAATGTTCCCAATGCATTTATCTAAAGGCTATGATATAATCTACTTGTCTAGGGTGATTACATCAGCCGTTTAGGTTGAATCACTTACATAGTAGCTCCGGTGCTCAATTTCTTTTGCAAAAGAAATTACATTGGGGCTATTTTTTCGTTATTTCTTATTTATTCTTATCATCTTCTGTTGAAAATGGGTTTTTCCAACGATATGCTTGGTTGCCCAGTTCTGATGTGTATTCTTCTAAGTCTGGTCTTTCAAACATTGGAGTCAAAGTACTGGATGCGTAATAAGCAATGGTTTCTGCTTGCCAGTCCATGTATCTGTCAATACTTAATTTTCCATTATATAACTGGTCCATTTTTGCTTTCCAGTTTTCTAAAAATAGGCAAAAGTCCATATCGTATTTGCTGGCTCCTTTTCCGTCAACGGAGATAGAAGCTTTCCATTCTTTATCTTCTGGTGGTTTTGCAATATCTAGTTTCATAGTAAAATCATAAGTTTCTTGGATTTTAAATAAAACATTGATTACATCCGCAAAGGATTCTAACATGTACTTGTTTCTATAGGAATTTCTTCCGTCAATCCCAACATTCATACCATCTTGATGCTCTGGTGTAGATAGTAATTCTCGAAAATCTATGTCTAGTGCGATTGCAATATCTTTAATGATAGACATTGAAAAATCAGTTTGACCAGATTCATAATTTTGAACGGTTCGTTCTGTTTTATCAATAAGTTCCGCTAATTTTTTCTGGCTAATCTTTTTTTCTTTTCTTTTTCTCTTAATAGTATCTGCAATTTGTTCTGGGCTTAGTGCTTGAGATGCCATTGTGTTCACTCCTTTACACGAAATATATTTACATTAAAAGTACTATTTGTAACTTTGTGAAAAGTATATAACAGATTAACACGAAAGTCAAGTTCGTGTTTTGGAAGAAAATCTATTGACAACACGAAACGAATGAAATATACTGTAAACACGAAAACAGATTGCGTGTTTATGAATAAGATAGCAAAATGTTTAATGATATGATGAAAGGAGATTGCGTATGGTAGGAATGAAAGAGACTTTTATTGAAGTTGATGAAGTACAACAGATGCTTGGAGTTGGCAAGACAAAGGCGTATTCCATTATCAAAAAGTATAATGCAGAACTTGCTGCAAAAGGATTTTTAATTATCCGAGGCAGATGTCCAAGAAAATACTTTGAACAGAAGGTATATGGATATGCAGATTACTACAATCCGGCTGATGATCTTGAAAAAAATCAGTCAATGGTAGCAGAAGATGGTAACTATGAAGCAAAAGAAAAAGCCCTTACCGATTAGGGAAAGGACTTGATAGTAACAAGCCGGAACTTGTTCTATGTATCTCGCAAATACAGTATAACAAAGGACTCCGGCTGTTACAATCAGAACTTTTGTTCATAGGAATGAAACGATTAACAGTATATTAGCCGTAACGGCAGGAGGAGAATTTATGTATTTTAAAGAACAAAATATTTTATTATGTGCCATTGACCATGGATTTTCAACAATTAAGACGCCACATTTTATATTTGACAATGGGGTAGAAGAAATTGGTACAGAAGCAACATTAGAAGCTAAGACCATGGAGTGCAAAGATACTTTTTATAAAATCGGAGAAGGAAGACTTCCTATGAAAGACACTAAAATAGAAGATGAAGATTATCTTTTGCTCACCTATGCGGCAATTGCAAAGGAAATCGAATATTATGGTTTGTCTAGTGAAGATGGGATCAGGGTCGTAGTTGCAGCAGGACTTCCATTTACCAGATTTGGGGAAGAGAAGCTTAGCTTTAGTAATTATCTAAAAAGAGGAGTTGTAACCTTTGTATATGAAGGGAAAACGTATTTCATAGAAATTGAAGAAGTTCTATTATACCCACAGTGTTATGCAGCAGTAGCAAATATTTTAGGAAAGCTGGCACCGAATCAGCTGATTGTAGATATAGGTTCTAAGACCATTGATATTATTCATAACAAGAATTATGTTCCAGTGGAACGGGAATGTATCACCATCCCAGAAGCATTAATTAATTGTATGGCTAACGTCAATAAAGCAGTATTTCGAAGGAAAAACCGTTATCTGGATGAAAGTGATATTCAGGATGTGATGATGACTGGAACATCCAATCTTCCAAAAGAAATCACGGAAATTGTACAGGATCAGCTTTGCATCTTCGCTGAAAACGTAGAAGCTCAGCTGAAAGAAAATGGGTTTGATCCAGAACTAACGCCAATTGTGTATGTAGGCGGCGGAGCTACTGTAATGAAATTATTTGGAAGAATTAGAGGCGCAAATATCTGTTATCAAGAAGATGTAAAGGCAAATGCCATTGGTTATGAATATCTGGCATTACAGAAAGCGGACAGGTGGTTGCGTGAGTGATAAGGATATGTTTCAGACAGTACCTTTTCGCTTAAACCTAAATCATGACGAAGATGCTTTGGTCTGGAAATTATTATTATCCATAGACGAAGAGCCAAGGAAAAGTCTCTATGGAGACAGAAGCAAGTTTATTAAATGGGTTTTAGCGAAATATGCCAGAGATGAATTTGATTTTGACGAAGCAAAGGGAAAACTGGATTCTTTGAAAAAGGAGTTCATACAGTCGGCTCAGTATGAACTCATAGAGGCAGTTCAAAAAGAATCTGGGTCGATTATGGGAATGCTTGAAAAAGAAGTGGAGCTTGCTGTAACAAAAGCAGTAACAGAGGTTCTAAAAGTAGTGGTAGCTGGTGGAGTATCAGTTGCTCTTCCAGTAGTAACAACAGCGGAGCAGAGTAACAAAGCAGTTCGGACAGAGGTAACTGTTCCGAAAATGGGTATTCTCCCAGAAGCGGATGGAAATGACGAACTTCCTACTTCAGCACTAAGCTTTTTGAACGGCTTCTAAGGATTGGAATTGCTTATATTTATGATAAATAGTTGGATTTGAGGATGAAAACAGTGATACAAAAGGTATTACATCCACAAATTCATATCTCAATTTGTAATAACAGTCCCAGTGGCAGTGATACAAATTGTAATAAGTACAGATGGAATTATCACATTCTGTGCTTACAATATAACAGGGGTATTAGGGGATTGCGGTCCCCTAACCAGATTTTGTTTAACGCCCTGCGTTATACGTATCTGGCAAAATCTATCTTTAGGTGGTTTTGTAAAGGATGTAAAAGAACCAAAACAAAAGCAAAGCACAGATAAAAAGGAGGTGCAGCTTATAGGTCGAAGGAAACAAATGGTCGAACCGAGAAGAAATTTTACGATTCGATTATCGGAATTAGAAGAGAAGCAGATGAAGTTGGATGCCGAGGCAAATGGATTAAACCCCAGTGAGTATGTTAGGGAATTAATTCTTCATGGTGGTTCAATTGATACTTCATTTGCGTTGGACAGAAGAAATCTTATCAATCAGATTTCTTCTGTTGGTAATAATATTAACCAATTAACACGACTGGCTAATACCAATAAGCTAGTTAGTGATTCTATATTAAAACAGGTAGTGGATTTACTAAAAGAAATCCAAAAATTAATGATGGAGGTGATAAAGAAATGGCGATAACCAAGGTCGGATGTATGAAGGCTAGTAAGAAAAAACAAAAAGACATTCATCTGAAGAACAGTATCAATTATATTTTGAATCCTATGAAACTTGGAATGGTCAATCTGGCGGGCGGTATTAACTGCCCGTTGGAAATTGCATATGAGCAGATGAAGGCAACCAAGGAGATGTTTCAAAAAACTGGTGGAAGGCAGGGGTATAGCTTAATTATTTCACTTAAGCCGGGAGAGGGAACACCTGAGATTATGTATGATATAGCAATGAGATTTACTGATATTTTCCTAAAAGGCAAGTATGAAGCAGTTGTAGCAGTTCATACAGATAGAGCTCATCTACACGCACATATTGTATTTAACAGTATTGATATGACAGAAGGATATAAGTTCCAATATCATAACGGAGACTGGAAGCACATTTTACAACCCATAACAAATCAGCTATGTGAGGAGTATGGACTTGAGATAATGCCGGCAGAATATAGCGAAGATCCTAAGAATATGTCAAGACCTGAGTGGGAGAGGGAACAATCCTATTCTACACTGATAAAAGGTGATGCATTTTATTGTGCAATATTGGCAGAGAGTAATCAGCATTTTATATTTCTACTAAAAAGTTTGGGATATGATGTAAAAGAAGGTAAACATATTGCGGTTAAGGCTCCAGGGATGAAACGTTTTAAACGTATTGATACTATAGACGAACAGTTATCGAAAGAAAATCTAGATATATTAATTCGTTATGGAGACAGTAAGAGTGCTAGACCGAAGGTCAATACCTTTAATCCAATCTATGTGAAACGTGCCAAATTGTCACAGTTTCAAAAGAAGTATTACGCGAGAATGTACCGCTTGAGACTAATTGAGAAAAAGCGATTTAATTATAAATCAGCATATTATTATGAGTCTATCAAGCAGATGCATTTACTACAAGAAGAGTATCTATTGGTGGTAAATAATGATGTGAATTCATTCACAGATTTATTGAACCTGACCAATGAGCTTCAGCAGGATCTAAAAGATGTGGAGACGGAACAAAACCAAATGTATTCTAATCATGGCATTGAGAAACGTAAATGCAAGGAGGTTGAAGATTTTGAAAAGTTCCGAAGTAATGAGCCTGAGTATAAACGTGAATTAGAAGCGTTAAAGGAACGAAAGGGCAAGATTAAAGATCAGATTCAGATTGCGGACAGATGTTATAAGAAGGAATTATCTAGGGCAGAAGAAGTACTGGAACGAATGATACCAGTTGGTGATATGGAGGATATTGGTGATATCTATGATGTGGATGTGCCAGAGAATCCGTATAAGGAAGCTGCTGTGAAGGTAGAAGAAGTAATTGCACCAAAACAAATAGCACCGGTGGTAGAAGCGGTAATAGAACCCATGATAGAACCAAAGTCAATGATAATTCCAGAATCTGTTATTAAACCGATAACGGAAATAGTTGATGTGGTAGAGAATGAGGCGAAAATAAATTTTGAGATTGAGGAAACTTTATTATATATTCCACAAAACACTGCTCAAGAAATTAGGGAATTACCAAAGACACTAGATGAATACCAAAGATTGTCATTGCAAGAAAAAGCAGAAAGATTCCCATTTGAAAAATATACGGATGATAAGGCATTTGATTATTTTATGAATTATTTGACGGAGATTGGCAGCAATATGGGATTTAGCGAAGCATATGATGAATTTGCTGAAATATCAGAATTTTACGATAAGATGCAGGAACAAAAACTGGTTGAGCATGAAATTGAGAAATCAATGTATTTATGTGATGAAATGGGTATGTCTTCGGAATTGTTCAAACAGGCAAATGCGGATATAAGAGCAATGGTCTTTCATCTGGATGAACTGGATTATAAGGTTGGAATTAAGGTATATCGAGGAGTTCTTGAAAAGCTAGGAATACAGAAAGATTTGATGGAAGTCTATGAGGAATTTGACGAGGTTTATAAGGAAAGTGTGACAGATAAGAAGAAAGATGAAAAGGAATGGAGGAGATAAGAGAGAGCTGGCTGGTACTGTGGGGGTATTTTCGATTTTGAGTAACTTTTCATGAAGCACCCTATACAAAAGTACACGAAGGATGTATCTGAAATTGTACCAGAAGTAAAAAATATTGAGACAAAGAAGGATGGTAAATCAAGATAGGAGCATAACTAGTAAGTATCATTATAGTGACGATTGAATTTATTTCTGCTTAAACAGAATGTAGGAGTGTTTTTAAATAAATTGTAACAATTTGCAAAAATGATAGAAAACTCAGTATAAAAATTCAAGATTTTAAAATATTGACAACTAAATGGTAATGTGTTAGTATAATAATACTCTTTGCGCTGCATTACATTTCTTATATGAGATGCGAGATCAACAGTACAATCTGAGCAGGCGATGAACCTTGTTTTTAATGAGGTCATGGGGCTGGGCCGCAATATGTGGCAGCAGAATGTGATATTATACACATCTGTGGGACAGTAGTATGTTCCATAGGTGTGTTTTTTTATACCAAAAGGAACAAAATGAACTTGAATGGAGTGCCATAGAGCTATCAATCGAATGCCAAATAGGCTAAATGGAGGTAACTTTTATGACAGACTACAAACAAAACATGGCGGGACTAAGCTCCGCCGAAGCTAAGAAACTGCAGGACAGATATGGTAAAAACGAATTGACTCCACAAAAGAAAGAAAGCTTCATCAAGAAGATCTTTCATATCATTTGTGAGCCAATGTTTTTACTGTTGATTGTTGCTGCAGTTATTTATTTTATCCTTGGTGAGCCAAGAGATGGTGCTATCATGTTGATTTTTGTTTTAGGTATTATCAGCATTGATGTTATTCAAGAATGGAAAACGGATAAAACTTTAAATGCGTTAAAAGATCTATCAGCGCCCCACGTCACGGTTATTCGTGATGGAAAAGAAACAGTAATTGCAAGTTCTGATCTTGTACCTGGTGACTTAATGATGATTTACGAGGGAGTGAAAATTCCGGCTGATGGTACTGTGATAAAATGCAGTGCCATTTGCGTAGATGAATCTTCTCTTACTGGTGAGGCAGAAGGAGTTTGGAAGATTACTAAAGAAAACGCAGAGCCTACGAATGATTATTGGCGTAAAGATTATTGCTATGCGGGAACGTTGGTAACACAAGGAACAGCAACTGTATTGGTCGATAAAATAGGTGCAACGACCGAATATGGCAAAATTGGAGCAAATGTAGCCACAGCACCAAATGAAGATACCCCTCTCCAGAAACAAACAGGTGGTTTGGTAAAGGTTTGTGCAGGAATCGCAGCTGTATTGTTTGCACTTGTCGGAGTGGTTACCTATTTTAATATTCCTGATCATGTTTTTGGGGATAGAATTATTGAAAGTATTCTTTCTGGCATTACGCTTGCGATGGCAATGATACCTGAAGAATTTCCGGTTATTTTAACCGTATTTTTATCTATGGGAGCTTGGCGCTTGGCAAAAAAACAATCCCTTGTGCGTAAATTACCATCTGTTGAGACTTTAGGTGCAGTATCTGTACTATGCGTTGATAAGACAGGAACAATAACCATGAACCAGATGACGGTGCAGAATACATGGGCATTGAGTGATGATACACATTCTCTCATTGAAACTATGGGACTTGGTTGTGAGACAGATGCTTATGATCCAATGGAAAAAGCAATGTTAAGTTATTGTGATAATCATGGAATTTCGAAAGAGCATTTGTTTGGCGGAGAACTTATTAAAAAGTATGCCTTTACAAATGAACTGAAAATGATGGGGCATGTATGGCGCAGAAATGGCGAAATCATCATTGCTGCTAAGGGATCGTCAGAGCGAATTTTGACTGTCTGCAATATGTCTAATAACGATCTAGAGATTGCTGAACAGAAAATCATTGAAATGTCTAAGGAAGGATTACGTGTTATTGCTGTAGCTACTATGAAGCCACAGACCGAAAAAGACATTCCAGAAAAAATCACAGATTGTTCGCTTACGCTTCTTGGATTGATTGGACTTGCCGATCCTCCGAGAGAGAGCGTAAAAAGTGATATAGCTGTCTGCAACAAAGCGGGTATTCGTGTAGTAATGATTACAGGAGACAATGGTATTACAGCCTCCTCCATAGCAAAAAAAATTGGTATGCCAAACAGTGATCATATTATAACTGGAGATATGTTAAATGAAATGAGCGACGAAGAACTATGTGAAAAAGTTAAGGACGTAAGTATCTTTTCCCGTGTTGTTCCAGAGCATAAAATGCGTATTGTAAAAGCATTTAAAGAAAATGGAGAAATTGTAGCAATGACAGGTGATGGTGTAAATGATGCACCGGCACTGAAATATGCAGACATTGGTATTGCAATGGGTAAGCGTGGTAGTGAGGTATCAAGAGAAGCTGCTGATTTAATACTAATGGATGATAATTTTACAACAATTGTTGAAACAGTGAAAGATGGTAGAAGAATATATGATAATATCCGTAAGGCGGTCGGATATGTTTTCACAATTCATATTCCAATAGCATTTGCATCCCTTTTAGCACCAATTTTAGGAATAACACCTGCAGCGATTCTTCTTCTGCCTCTTCATGTTGTTTTGCTGGAATTGATTATAGATCCAACCTGTTCCATCGTTTTAGAGCGTCAACCCGCTGAAACAGACATTATGGATAGGAAACCTCGCAATCCGAAAGAGAAACTGTTAAATACTGGCATATTTATTAAAAGTATTATTCAAGGACTTGTTATTTTTGCAGCTTCTTTTGGCGCTTACTTTACCACTCTTGGTGGTAATCCGGATAATGCACCATTAGCTCGTGCAATGGGTCTTGCAATTATTATGCTTTCTAATCTATTTTTGGTTCAGGTTAATAGCTCGGATCACGATTTTGCGTTTCAATCGATTGCTCGTCTTGCAAAGGATAAGGTAATGTGGGCGGTTAATATTTTCACGGTCCTTGGACTGCTCATTATCCTCTATACACCTGTTAACCATTTCTTAAAATTTGAACCATTATCAGTTAGTCAGTTATTTGGTGCAGTAGGAATTGCAGCGGTAGCTGTAATGTGGTATGAACTTGTGAAACTAGTAAAGAAAATTATAAAATGATAAATGTTTTAACATTTAATAAAATAGCTTACTTGATATCTGACGGTATTGTGTTTTGAAGGTTTCGTCAGATATTGAGGGTTTATGATTAGTCAATTAAATATCTTTGTTGAAAAAATAATGTACAAATTCAAAAAACAATACCCCTTCCCTGTGAGAGGAGATACAATAATGATTGATAAAATATTAGAGAGTAAAAATATAGTACACAAGGCATTAGATGTAGCTTGGGTGCGTAACCAGACAATATCTGAAAACATTGCAAATGTTGATACTCCTAATTATAAAAGAAAAACAGTATCCTTTGAAGAACAATTGCATCAAGAAATGAGCAAAAGTGATTTTGAAAATAGTGATGTAAAAAACATTGATATAAAAGTAGCAGAAGAAAATACTAATTTTAGTTATAGACTTGATGGAAATAACGTAGATATAGATACAGAATCTGTAGCGTTAGCCGAAAATTCAATTCGCTATAATGCTTTGATGCAGAGCGCAGGATATTCTAATATTAAACTCGTTTTAGGTATTAAATAAAACATAAACACTTCTCTATAATATTGGTATTGTAACATTTTCGCTATGAATTGTAGCAAGTGAACTTTCAACATAAATTCAAAAAGGGAGTGATAACTATGAGTTTTTTTTCTAAATCATCAAAAGGACATCATTATAAAAAAGGCAATAACGGGTACAATCATTATGGACAAAAAGGAGTTTTAGGTAATCTTTTTAATACTGTTTTTTCAGGAAGTCATTCAAGGAATCATCATGATCCTTATTACCAACCATACCAAAATCAGCAAATGAATCCTAATCAACCAATACAAATGAATCAGTCTATGCAAAATCAGACCATAGGTCAGCATAACAATTTGATTTGTAGTAAATGTAATTCTAAAATTCCTGCGGGTTCGAAATTCTGCTTGGAATGTGGTGAAAGGGTAAATTTGGAATTGACGTGCCATAATTGTAAGGAAAAGCTTTTGCCAAATGCAAAATTCTGCATGAATTGTGGAACAAAGATATAGAAAAAGGAGAATCAATGAATAAAGAAACACGAAATACAAAACAAGCAATATGGGTGCTATGGATTATCATGGGATTGAACTTTGGAGTTGCTATTTTTAAAATTGCCATAGGAACAATCGCAAATAGTGGAAGTATTATCGCAGATGGATATCATTCTTTAAGTGATGGAAGCGGCAATATTGTAGGAATTGTTGGTTTGTCTATTGCCGGTCGTCCTATAGACAATAATCATCCATATGGGCACAAGAAATTTGAAACTATTTCAAGTATGATAATAGGGATGTTATTATTTGTTGTAGGAAGTAAAGTTGCATTTAATTCTATTACTAATATAATACATCCAAAAACACCTGAGATATCCATGATTAGCTTTGTTGTAATGATTAGTACATTGATAGTAAATATTTTTGTTGTTATATATGAACGATCACAAGGGATAAAACTATCAAGTGATGTTTTAGTATCTGATTCGGAACATACAAAAAGTGATGTACTTATCACATGTGGGGTTATTGTTACAATGATTTTATTGCAAATGGGCGTTCCCCCAATTATAGATGGATGCGTATCATTATTAATTTCATTGTTTATATTTAAAGCAAGTTTTGAAATATTTATGGAAGCAACCAAAACATTAACAGATTCAGCGGTTCTGAATAGTGAAGAAATATATGAAGTAACAATGTCATGTGAAGAAGTAAAAGAGTGTCATAAGATAAGAAGTAGAGGAAGAAAAGATGAAGTATTTATAGACCTGCATGTATTGGTTATC
Source organism: Clostridium sp. C8 (assembly GCF_001010885.1). Classification (NCBI taxonomy): domain Bacteria; kingdom Bacillati; phylum Bacillota; class Clostridia; order Eubacteriales; family Clostridiaceae; genus Clostridium; species Clostridium sp. C8. Next base: position 177,774 of record NZ_LBMX01000012.1, read on the forward strand.
CCAGATATGAAAGTTTCTGAGGCACATGCGTTGCAACATAAAATTGAAAATGTACTTAAATCAAAATTTGGTAGCCAGATTTCAGCCATAATACATGTTGAACCATATTACGAGTCTGTTTAATAAATTAATTTGTTATGAATGTTATGAAACCCTATATTGCCAGTTGGGAAACTATCTCAATATGTAATGTGAGAAAAGTATTCCAACAAAATAGTAGGAGGTGTCCACTGTGAAAATAAAAGAATATCTTACTAAAAAGAAATCTTTTTTTCGAAAAACAAGTTTTTCTTGTAATACAAAATATACCCTTTTTCTTTGCGCTATAATTGGCTTCATAGCTATTTTGTTATGGTTAATTGATTTTCTTGTGTCAATAATTTAGAATCCCTGAAAATTAATAGGCATGGAAAAGACATCATAAAAGGAGTAGAAATACAGTATTATGATACTAGCATTTAACTCAGAATATTTGGAAAAGCAGATTGATGGGTATAAGGTCGTTTGTTCTGTAGGGGAAGGTCGATATGGAAAGTGCTATTTTGCATCTTCTCCATCAGGGTCACCTGTAATAATTAAGCGTTTTAAATCCAAAATGCTTAAGAAGTATAAAGAAAAAAATATACACGAAGCAGTCATCCTTTCACAGCTCAAACACGAAAAAATTCCAGAATTGTTAGGAGTAATAAATAATAAAGGATTTTATGCCTTTGTTTTGGAATTTAAGCCGGGCAAGACGATTGAAGAAATGCTATTCAAGCAAAATTATACATTCAACGCTTCAGAGATATATAATATAGGATTTCAATTAATTGAGGTTATTAAGTACTTACATTATAACGGTGTGGTTCACAGAGATATTAGGTGTGCCAATGTTTTGTATGACGGTAATAATATTTCTCTTGTGGATTTTGGATTAGCCAGATGGATTGATGGCAAGCAATATAAATGTGATATTGACTTTTCTTATTTTGGTGATTTGTTGTTATATCTTATATATTCTACCTTTGAAAAGCCTAAAAAAAGCAAAAAGTACGCATGGTATGAAGAATTACGTATTACCTGCAATCAAAAATTATTTATAAAAAGACTTCTAAGATTAGAGCCTCCTTACAGCGATATAATTGAAGTGAAATGTGATTATATAAAATATTTTAAACCCAAAGAGACCACCATTTAAAGTAAATGTAAGCTTTTGTACGTAAAATATTTGGCGAACCGCTTAGGGATTTATATTTACTGGATATTTACTTAAACTTAATTTTGTTCTGAAGGAGGGTGAGAATTTGAAGTGGTATCGTGATATGCTTTTCCCATATTTGATGAAGATAAATATTGGGAAACCGTCAATTATGAAATACCGTAAACATTTGTTGAAAAGTGCAAAAGGAAATATCTTAGAAATCGGAATCGGTACGGGAACAAATCTTACGGTATATCCAAAGGTAATTTCCAACCTCACAGCGATTGACCCTTATGTGAGAGAATTACCCCAATCTGGTATTTTTGTGACAATAATACCAGAAAACGCCGAAAGAATGAGTTTTGAAGATAATACCTTTGATACCGTTGTTTCGACATTTTCCCTTTGCAGTATGAATAATCTTGCTAACGCATTAACGGAAATTAATAGAGTATTGAAGCCAGGTGGCAGACTACTGTTTCTTGAGCATGGAAAAGCAACGAATAAACCTTGTAAAATATTGCAAAAGATTTTTAATCCCCTGTATAACATATTTGCTTATGGTTGCAACATTACGCGGGATTATGTGGAAGAACTGAAGTGTGCAGAATTTAATATAGTTGAATACAAAATCCATAAAGCGAGGGTTTATCCGAGAACACTTGTTGGATATTTATATGAAGGAATAGCAGAAAAATAAAGGGAGGGGAGTACGCTGCATATGTACAAGATGATTTATAACCTTACGATGTTCAGAAATAAAAAATTGTTTACAGCAAAATATGGCAGTGATTTTTGGCACAAATTCAAAAAACGTTCCTGTGAGTTACTGCATGAGATTTTGCAAAAAACTCCAGATATAGGGAAGAGTGTTTTTTCATTTAATTACAAGTTTGCTCCTGCATACATAGCATGGTACAAAACCTTTTTGGAACTTGGAATATCACAGAATGAAACCATTAAGAACATCTGGGCAATGAACGAAAAAATGGTAACTACCATTCCTAAGGCAATTCTACATGTAACAGGAAAAACGTATTTCAATAGTTTTCGTAAAAAAGCTAATGAACACCTTATTCGGCAGAATGATAATAAACTTCATCCTTATGACTGGCAGATTGAGTTTCGTAACATTGATGTAAATTGCTTTGAAATCGATATAAAAACCTGTGGTATTAAAAAACTTGCACATGATTTCGCTGCGGACGAACTTTTGCCGGGCATTTGTAGAATGGATTATCTATTTGCAAGCCTTATGAAAAACGGTTTTACACGCACCAAAACGTTGGGCGATGGTGATGACTGTTGCAACTGTCATTATGAAATAACAGGAAAATGTGAATGGTCACCTGAAAAAGGATTTATTGATAGAAAGTAGGGATTAGATTGCAGAGGGATGTATTTTCAAAAACACAAATTAAAGGGTTGAGAGTTGAACTGGATAAACAATTTTTATGTGCTGACAAGATTTATAAAAAAGCTTGTCGCATTCTTGTGAAAGAAATAAATGAAATGAATGATCGTGGAAATAAGATGATAGGTGTCCATCTAAAGAAAAGTATCCTTCCCGGTTATGCTTGCTACAAAGCATTAATCAATTCTGGAATAGAAAAGAAGATAGCAATTGATTTTGTAGAAAGGTTAATGTGTAATTCTGCACAAAAAATGGCTAAGATTTGTAAATTACTAAGTACAAAGAAATATGGATTTAAGGTATTCAATGTGTTGTTTAAGCTTGGACTTAAAATTGGTTTTCCAAAAGAAGGATGGACAATAGAATGGATGGAAAATAATAAGCAGTGCATTCGTTTTAATATTACGACATGTCTATACTGCGAGGAACTTAAGAAAAGAAATGCGCTGGAACTTTGCCCAGTATTTTGCAAAACCGATCATGTAACATATGATCCGCTTGCGCCATCCGTTATATTTGAGAGAAATGAAACTCTGGCAAAAACAGGAACAAAGTGTGATTTCTGTTTTAGAAAAGGACGGATATGATTAAGGGATAAAGTCAAGAATGAAATTCCATTTATTCACTTTGATAAGAGCATATTATATTTGGAAACGAAGGAGAGACGTCGGTTTACTCCTTTGTTTTTCTATGTAAGAATAATTACTATATATTCATTTTAAGGTGTTAAAGTATGGTAAAGAGGAGTGTTAGATATGAATGTACTAATAGTTGAAGATGAACAACAAATTGCTTGTTTCATAAAAATGGAACTAGAACATGAAGGATATATGGCTTTAATTGCCATTGATGGCAGAGAAGCAATTGAAAAAGTTAAAACTATTCAGTTTGATATTATTCTACTTGATATTATGATACCATTTATCAATGGAATTGAAGTATGCAAACGTATTAGAGAATTTTCTAATATACCAATTATCATGCTGACCGCAAAGGAAGATATTTCTGATAAGGTTATCGGTTTAGATAGTGGTGCAAATGATTATATTACAAAACCATTTGATATTGAGGAACTATTTGCCCGAATGCGAGTGGTAACAAGAGTTCAGAATGTAGAACAAACAAAAAAACTTACTGCTGATGGAATTGTAATGGATATCGAAACGCATGAGATAATTTGTAATGATAAAAAGGTGGAGTTGACTAAAAAAGAGTTTGATGTGCTTGAACAACTTCTCTGTAATAAAGGAATTGTAATGAGTCGGAGTCGTCTTTTACAAACGGTATGGGATTACGATTATTTTGGTGATAGCAACGTGGTAGATGTAACCATTAAGCACATGCGAATTAAATTGGGAGATAATCAACATAGAATAATTTCTACGGTACGTGGATATGGATACGTCATTAGGAGGTAACAGGGTGAAAATCAAATTACTGTTTCGAAAACTTACGATTACAAGAAAGTTTACCTTGTTTTATGCCTTTGTATTTTCGGTTACGTTATTTCTGCTTAGTGCAGGTGTATTATATAGTGTGGAGTTTTATCAAGCATATGCTTCTCATAATGATATTGAAATTGTCAAAAAAGCAATTCTTGCAGAAAAATTAAATGTTACTGAAATGAAAAAAACGGTAAAGCTCTCAGCAAATAAAAATATTGAAATAATGGTACAACAAGAAGGACAGACAATTTTTAAGTCAGAAAATTTTGATTATCCTTTTTTAACAAAGATTCCGATTGGTAATATATGGACGTATGATGAGGATGAAGAGCACTACCTTGTTGAAAAATCTAATTTTGAAGTAGATGAAGTAAGCTACGAGTTGTATGTAGTTAAAAATTTAAACATTGAAAAAAATTTCTTGAAGATATTATTTATCGTTATTGCGGGTATTGATACAGTGGGAATGTTGATAGCTGTACTGTCCGGATATTTATTTACAAAGCGATTGTTAAAACCTATTGATGAGATTACGAAAACGGCAAGAAATATGAATATGTATAACCTTTCCTCGCGTATTTCTCTGCCAGAGTCTGAAGACGAAATATATATGCTCTCAAAGACATTTAATGAAATGGCAGATGGGATAGAAATTTCGTTTCGGAAACAGACTCACTTTATAGCTGATGCTTCTCATGAATTAAAAACACCGATTGCCGCAATCAAAGGATACGCGAATTTGATCAGTCGATGGGGGAAAGATGATGTAGTAGCACTTGAAAAATCAATAGAAGCGATACAAAAGGAAACTGATAATATGACACAGCTTATCAATAAATTGCTATTTCTTGCAAAAATGGATGCTGCTCAAGCAGTTTCATGTGAAGAAATCAATTTATCTGAGCTAGTATCAGAAATGGTAGAGGAAATGAAGATATATAATGAAAACCATTTGGTTCAGTGTACTTTTGAAGAAGATATATATATCATTTCCGATAAGGCAATGATAAGACAACTAATTCGAATAATTACCGATAACTCTTTCAAATTTACCCTAAATGGTGGGACAGTTTCGATAATATGCAATAAAGAAAATACTCATACGGTACTTCAAATCAAAGATACAGGTTGTGGAATGAGTGAAGAAACACTTACACATATTTTTGATAGATTTTATACTGAAAATATGGCAAGAAATAAAGAAACAAGTGGTAGTGGACTTGGACTGTCTATTGCCAAGGGTATCTGTAACATTTTAAATATAGAAATTTCGGTAAAATCTGAAATAGATAGAGGGAGTATTTTTAAGTTTATTTTCCGTTAGTTTTAATCTACTTTTCATTTTAAAATGATAAAATTTGTTCAGATAAATGAAAGGTAGGTATAGTTATGAAAAGTATTAACATTGAAAAAAAGAACATACTTAAATTTATATTGCTTGTTATTTTTGGGGCAATTATGCTTGGTATTGCCTTGAAGTATGGTTCGTGGGTATCGGAAAACGCAAAGGAACCTCAAAAAGTGCGTGAATATCTTCGCTCATTTGGTAATGCAGGCTTTATGGTGTATGTACTAATACAGTCAGTTCATGTTCTAACGGTTGTTATACCAGGAGATGTTTTTAATATCTGCGGAGGTTATATTTATGGGATTCCATTGGGATTTATATTATCTATCATTGGAATTATGTTAGGCTCTATTATGGCATTTTACATTTCGAGATTTTTAGGTTATGATTTTATTTCTAAATTTATACCGGAGGCGAAAATTCAGAAGGTTAGTAAAGTAATAAACTCAACCCAAGGAATGATTGGTATGTTTATTATTTGTATTATCCCTTTTATACCAAAAGATCTGATGATGTATATTGCTGGACTAACGCCTGTTCGCGCATCAAAATTATTTTTTGTATATGCGCTTTCTAGAATTCCAGGAACATTAATTTGGGTATCAGTTGGAGCTAATATGTATGAAAAAAGTTCAAAAAGTATGATAATAACAGTTATAGGTCTGGTAATTTTATTGATAGTAAGTTTTGCTTTGAAGACATATTACAAAAGGTACGAGATGAGTGAAAATAAGAATTCCGTATATGAAGAGAATTCAAGGGTTTAATAAAACGTAGGAAATAAATTGGATGGAGAATGTATCTACAAGGGAGATGCGGTGGGAAAGTATACAAACAGCAAAGGGCATAGTGATCACGCAGGAGACGTTATCTAAAGTATAATAGGATCAGCTCAGAGAAGATGCTGAATACTATGTGAAGCAAATCTATGTTGTGGAGAATCGAGAGAAGAGGAAATGCAAGAATCATGATTTGCCGGTATTCGATTATTGAGTAAGGAAATTGTGTAGGAGCTTACGTTTCGGTAGTTGTTGAAAAAGGAGTATGCTTTTAAGTGAATTGATTTGCTGTTTCATTATGAGTAAGAAAATCTAGTAATTAACTCGAAATGCAGTTCTCTTTCTGAACTCATATATTAATATATCACTCAATTTATCGCTCATTAAACTGAGCGATAAAACGAGCGATAAGTAGATAATATTAAGAATTGTGAGAAAAATTTGGGGTAGCAACCTGTAACTAAATTAGTAATTAAACCAATTCATAGCATCCACATAATCCTGCAATCCAGTATCAGATAATGCAAATTTAGCATAAGCAAGTGGCTGTTCCTCAGCCAACCGATACAGGTAAACAATATCATTAGGATCATCAAGGCGGACTGTAGCATTAAATTCCTTACATCTAATATATTGCACAGAACCAGGACCTGCATTTACTTCTACGGTATCGGTTACCGGATTATACATAGCGAATTGAAATTGTAATTCACTCATGAGAACCACCATCTTCCCAGAGATATTTAGCCCCATCAAGCATATCAATGATAGCTTTGAGCATATTTTCATAATCCGTTTGAAGTGCTGAGATTTCCTCGGTAGTTGGTAATTCGGCAGCAGTACTATCAAGAAATGCAGTCTGCATAACAAGTAATTGTTGATAAAGATTGTAAATGGTTTCTACAAGTGGATAAATAGTTTCTTTTTTACCGACAACGCAGATGTGGTTATAGATACAGGAACGGACAAAGTAATCTTTCTTCATCATACCGCTGGCAAGTATTCTGGCTTCAATTTGTTTTCTTTCAGCATCAGATATTCTGAAACTTATAGTTGGATTTTTATGTTGGTTGCTCATAGCAAACTCCTTTCAAAAAGTGGCGACATGTCGCCATAATTCTCTTAGTAGCAGCAATTATTTCAGCGACTCGAAAGCCACAAGGAACAACTGCCAAGTAGTAACAAAAAGTAGATTATATCAAGCCTTCAGATGATTTGGTCTGCTACTAAATTGCTACTAAAAGAATGAAAAAAGTTGCGGAAAGCGTAACATTTTAAAGAATAGGTGGGCTGGAAACCGCCATTTATCAGCATTTGACCGTCCGTGATACTTTACTCGGGACGAACTTGAATAATATATGAAACATAGAGAAAGCAATGGATATGAGCTTTCTTGGTTATATTTTTATCATGGCTTTGAAAACACCAAAAGCATAAATCCAAAAGATTTATGCTTTTGGTGTTTTTGTATAACGATTAATAAGATATTCCATCAAATTTAAAGAGTTACCAAAAAAATAATTTAAATTCTGATTTTCATGATCTATACCAGTGGATCCACTTTCTACTATAAAGGAAAGATCACTTTTAGCCGTATAGCTACTGTTTTCTGTAGCTGTCAAGGCAATAACTTTTCCGCCATAATTCTTACACTCTTTTATTTTGAGTAAACCATTTTTGTTTTCACCTGATTGAGAAAATGTAATTAATGTATAAGGTGTTTGATCAGACACTAAGCTAATTTCTACACCTTCTAAGTCAATAGCATAAATTTTTTTTAAGAGTAATTTACGATAAGTATAATTAACTAAGACTTGACAAAACCCTTCACCAAATAAGTAAATTTTTTTATTTGAAAAAGCATTATTAAAATAACTATCTATTTGATTCCAGTCTTGGCTTGCTACCACAAATGGCAATATTTCCAATTGATTTGTGGATTTATGTGAAAATTCATTTGAAAGGAAAAAAATAAATTCTTTAAAATTATTAAAGCCAGCTCTTTTAGCCAAGCGACTAATTGAAGATTGAGATGTATAATTCATTTGTGCAATATTACGAATGTCGAGGATAGATTTGCTTTTAATTGCATCTATAATATTCTCGATTATTTTTTCATCTTCATCGCGAAAGTTGCTATTTGGAAATAAACGATTTAAATAGTATATTTTGGCCATAATCTCACGCTCCTGTGAAAGTATATTCATAAAATGAAAGCGTAACCATGCTGCGGTATAAGCATTGTGGACACTCTTTCTATATACTATACTATTGCTATAAAGAAAGCAAATACAATTGTATGAAAGTAGTTTCTTTAATAAATTTGTTAAGTTGTTATAAAAAATAGCTTAATAAATTTTAGGTTTCTCGTTTTTTGGAATTTATATAAGTTTGATTATTTTTATTCACATGTGAAATAGATCTGTAAAGATAATTAAATTATATAATTTATTGTAGTGACAGCGAGGATATCTAATATTTGTTTTGTTCATTGATCTCTTCTACTTTAATGAATGATAATTAGTTCTAATCAAACGTATTATATTTCCTAGAGTTGAAAAGAAAGATGTTCATATAAATTAATAGAGTGTCTTTAATGAAAGAAGGAAGTTATGAAAAGAGTAATTATTAATGCCGATGATTTTGGTTATTCTTCGGCAGTAAATCAAGGAATCATCAAATCCCACAAAGATGGGATTCTGACCTCAACAACTTTAATGGCTAACATGCCAGGATGTGATGAAGCTATTCTACTTGCTAAAGAAAATGTAAATCTTGGAGTAGGTGCTCACCTTGTTTTAACTTGTGGCAAACCTTTAACTAAAGTGACTTCGCTCATAGATGAAAAAGGAGATTTTTATAATTTAGTTGAATATAAAAAACATCGTAAACAAATGTGTGATGAGGAAATTTTCCAAGAGTGGTCTTATCAAATTGATTATTTGATAGATCAAGGATTGAATTTGACCCATTTAGATAGTCATCATCATGTACATTCTTTTCCTGAAAATTTGGAGATAACGAAAAGAATTGCTAATAAATATAATTTATGTTTTAGAAATATCTTTAACTTAGAGGAAAATATAGAGCTACCTGCTCAAAAGGGAATTAAGGGGTTTTTTGATTTAATGAATCATACAGCTATTCGTGATTTAACAATACCGTTCTATAAAAACCCAGTAAAATGTTTTGAAGAAATTCAAATAGTGCTTGACAAAGTTAAAGATAATGAGATAACAGAGCTGATGGTTCATCCAGCTTATGTAGATGAAATTTTATATTTTAATTCTTCATTCAATATTCAACGAATGAAGGAAGTATCAATTTTATGTGACTCACAAATGAAGAAACTCTTAGAAAAAAATAAGATTGTGACATGTAGCTATAAAAATTTATAAGTATTTGTTGGGTAATAACTTTTTCAAAAAGTTGGAATAATTAAATTAAAAATAATAAAGGGGAAAGATATATGAAAGAGAAGTTTATTAAATCAGCTAGTATTTTTTCAAAAGCAATTATTCAGCCAGTAATGTTTATGGCGGTGACTGGAATTATTTTATCAGTTTGCGCAATTTTGAAACTTGAAATGATGCCAAACTTCACCAAGAATATTGGAGGCTTTATTTTTAATATTTTATCTGGGGGTATGATTGGTCAGCTAAGTGCGATATTTTGTGTAGGGATTGCAGCGGCATTAGCAAAACCAAAATATAAAACGGATGCAGCAATTTTAGGGATTATTACATATTTAATATTTTTATATGCAAATAATTCTTGGTTAACAATTACGAATAGATTAGCTATTGCTGGTGAACAGGGACTTTATGGTACTGGACAAGGGATGGTTTTTGGTATTCAAGTAACTGATATGGGAGTTTTTCTAGGAATTTCTTTAGGTGTATTTGTAGGTTGGATGGTAAATAAGTTTGGTGATATTAAGCTACATAGATATTTATCACCATATTCTGGTACAAAGTCCGTTTATATCTTAATAGTATTTGCGACAATTTTATTTGCAATGGGTATTACTTATGTTTGGCCAATTGTTAATTCAATAGTTGAAGCGGTGGTAAAAACAACTACAACTGCAGGGTCAGTGGGATTCTTCTTCTATGGTTTCTTAAATCGTCTTCTTTTACCGTTAGGGCTACATCACTTTTTATGGATGCCACTTTTTTATACTCCTCTTGGTGGTACTGCAGAAATTGCAGGTCAATTATATAATGGTGCATTCAACATCTGGTTGGCAGAACTAGGAAACGTAAGTCAAATAACAACTATGCATCCATCTATAGGTTATTTATCAAACTTTGGTTCAATTTCTTTACCAATAGGTATTGCCTTTGCGCTTTGGAAAACTGCACGTCCAGAAAATAGAAAGAAGGTTGCTACGATTTTAATTCCAACTGTAATTACAGCTTTCCTAGCTGGTGTTACTGAACCACTAGAATTTTTATTCTTGTTTTTATCACCAGTTTTATGGTTAGCGCATTCTGTAGTATATGGATTGAGTTTGCTCATTACAAACCTAGTAGGAATTAATATCCAATTCGATACAGGAATCAATATGATTATCAATAGTTTCGCGTTTCCAACACGATTAGGGCACCAATATTTAATTCCAGTAATCTTTATTGCAACTGCTGTTCTAGAGTATTTTGTGTTCAAAAAATTGATTGTGAAATTAAATATTCCAACATTAGGTCGCGAAGCAGCTGAGATGGTAAGTGAGCCAGCGGTTGATTCTATTGGAGTTCATTCTGATTCAGAATTTGAACCACAAATTCTAAATATTGTTGCTGGTTTAGGTGGTGCAGACAATATTGAAAACATCATTAATTGCTACACAAGATTGCGTGTTGATGTAAAAGATGAAAATAAAGTTAACATTAAAATGTTAAAAGAAAAAGTTAAAGCTTCCGGAATTGTTGATAAAGGTAAACATATCCAAGTAGTTATTGGTATGGGTGTCGAACAAGAACGTGAAAAAATTGAAGCTTATATAGAATATGTTAAAAAAGAACATGAATAAGTGAGAAATAGTTTTTGAAAAATTGGAGGAAGACAGAAAATGGGCAATAAGTTTGTAATGGTTGGTGGAGGTTCTACTCAGTCACCTGGTATTTTAGAAGTTTTAAGAAAACGTGCAGAAGAATTAAATTTAAAGGATTTAGTTTTATATGATATTGATGAGGAAAGAGTTTCTTTACTTGGGAAATATACAAAAATGTATTATAAAGAATTGGGTTCCAAGGTAAACGTTACCTACACAACAAATATAGATGAAGCTTTAAAAGGTGCAGATTTCTTATTTATGCAAATTCGTCCAGGTTTGAATAAACAGAGAGCTATTGATGAAAAAATATGTTTAAACAATGGTGTTGTTGGACAAGAAACTTGTGGCTTAGGTGGATTTTCATTTGCTATGAGGGTAATCCCAGCTGTTTTAGAAATCGTTAAAAAGGTGAAGGAAATTTGCCCGAAGGCTTGGATTTTAAACTATACAAATCCAGAGGCTATTTTATCTGAAGCAATTTATCGTGAGTTTCCAGATGCCAATGTTTTATGTATTTGTGATATGCCGATTTCAATTGAAGGCGCGATTGCAAAGTACTTTAATAAGGAGCATCGCAATTTAACCTTTAAATACTTTGGAATAAATCATTTTGGATGGTGGACTAATATCTATGACGAAAGAGGTTTTGATTTGTTACCACAATTACGTGAAGATGTTCTTTCTGGTAAAATCGATACACTTTTGATGTCAAATGATGAAACCGTTGGAGATCAGTACTGGATAGATACCTATAAGCAAATGATTAGTCTATTTAAACGCTTTCCAGATTATTTTCCTAATTGTTACTTACAGTATTATTTAACTCCAGATGAAATGGTGGCACACGATGACGTTTCCTTTACTCGTGGAGATTATGTAATGCAAGGTAGGGAAAAGCGTATCTATGATGAATGTCGTCGAGTTATTGCAGCAGGGTCAGCTAAAGATTCTTCACTACATGCAGGTGTTCATGGTAATTATATTGTTGACATTGCTTATGCGATTATTCATAATACTAGGGAAAGATTTATAGTTAATAAAAAGAATCACGGTGCAATCTTCAATTTCGATCCAGAGGCAGTTGTTGAAACACCAGCCTATGTTGGTTCAATGGGAGCTGAAACCATCAATATTGGTGAAATACCAACCTTCCAAAAAGGTTTGATGGAAATGCAAAAGGCCTATGAAAAAATGACAGTTGATGCAGCATTATCTGGATCTTACCAAATAGCCTTAGAAGCTGTGATGCTGAACAAAACAATACCTAATTATACTGTAGGGAAGAAGGTATTAGATGAGCTATACCAAGCTAATATAGGGTTATGGCCTGAATTAAAGTAAGTAATTAATAATAAATCAAATGTAAGCAAAAAAATAGGGATGGGTTCTTTTGGGAACCTTAATCCCTGTTTTTGCATTTACATTTAATAAATTGGATTAATATATTTTTTAATAAATTCAACTCTATCCTTAGCACGAGGTATGAAGAGAGAAGCAATGGAAATTACCATTTTTTTATCCTTATTAACAAAGATAGTATTTCCTCCATCACCCATAGCTGAATATCCAAGATCATTATCCTCACTAATCCACCATAAGTATCCATATGGAATATTAAGTTTGTCCCATCTACTATGTTCCTTTGTACTTTCCTCTATCCAAGTTTTTGATACAATTTGTTTTCCATTCCATATTCCATCATTTAAGTATAATTGACCTATTTTTGCCATATCAGTAGCAGATAAAGTAAGTCCCCATCCCCCTGTGTTTATGCCCTTAGAATCAGAAACCCAACCACTAATATTTGTAGATTTATTAAAGGCTAGTTGCTCTTCTTTACTATTAAAAGTTATGTTATCAGCAACTGTAATTCCTAGTGGTTCAAATAAATTTTCTTTTGCAAAATCAAGAAGAGGTTTACCAGTTGCTTTTAAAAGAATGCCAGAGAAAATATCTGGACCTATAAGTGGAGCATATCTAAACTTACCAATATCATCTTTTCCACCTAATAAATCAAGGCTGAATTTTACAAAATCATCACTGGTAAAATACTTAATATAAGGATTAAACCTATATTTATATGGAGCTGTCATTGTAAGTAAATCCTTAAGAGTAATCTTTTGTATTACTTTTTCTCTTTTTTTAACTATATAATCTGGGAAAAAATCTAATACCTTGGTATCTACGCTTTTTATGTGACCTTTATCTATCGCAATTCCAATCAATATAGAAATAATGCTCTTTGTTACTGAATAAATATGAAGTTTGCTATTAGCAGTACAACCATTGAAGTAATTTTCATATAGAGTCTTACCATCCTTTAATACAATCAGCCCTGCAATGTTCTTATAGTCCTTATTTATTATTTTTTCTAACTCCAATATTTTTTCTTCATTCATATAACTCTCTCCTTTAAAATTGAATCTTCTTTTTAATAGGATAATAAACCTCAGTTATTAATTCGCTTTCATTTTTAACTTCAGTAGGATCATTTACATATACTTCAAAAAGTGCACTTACGCATTCATAGCCTTCTTTTTCTGCCCATTGAATTTGCTTAGTGTAAACAGAGGATAGATCAGAATAAGAACCATATACAACTGTTTTTAAGCATAAACCTGGGTTAAAATCTCTTGTGCCTTTAGCATACTCCTTTATTGGGATAGCAAATTCAGTATCTAAGCCAAAGGGGCTATATTCAGAACTGTGAAAGAGTACCATTGGCGGATTTACTATGGTTAATTTATCCTCTTGAATTTTATTTAATAATTTACAAAAACAATTATTATATTCCTCAGGAAATTCAGGCTCTTGAACCATTTTTCTAATATATAAAAGATTCATTTTTGGTACTTCTACAAGATTAATATCAATATCTTTTAGATATGACATAATTGATTTTCCCTCTTTTAAATTTGAGATATCAGTATTTAATTGATTTAATGTATTTTTAAATTCTTTAACTTGCTTTTCAATTTCTTTTTTCTTACTAACAAGGGACATATAAAGCTTTTCTTCCTTTAAGTCTTCAGAGTGAAGAATTGTTTTGATTTCTTCTAAAGAAAAATTATATGTCTTTAGACGCTTGATTAATAGCATAGTTTGTAATTGATTAATAGAATAATACCTATAACCATTTTCAGGATTAATTTCTTCAGGAAGTATTAATCCTATTTCAGCATAATAGCGAAGAGTTTTTGTTGATACCTTACATATATTCGAAAAGTCTCCAATGGATAACATATAGTATTCTCCTTTTAGTTCGTTAAATCTTTATATCTTTATCTTACACCTTATCCTAAGGGAAAAGTCAATGATATAAAGGACATGGATTATATGAATAATATTGAATAAAACTAAGTTGGTTATTGTGGTTATTTATGGAAGTATATACTAAATGGGTATATAATAAAAATATATATTATTGCACAATTGTATTAAAATGCGAAGCATTTTTCAGTTCACAGCACACAATTGTTTTTATTTTTTTAGGGAAAAGGGAACAGGTATCAGGGAACAAGCTCAATTATAGTTTGCTCCCTTTAACTAAGTTTTTAATTTCCCTCACCAATTATTTTTTACTAATAAATTAATTCATTATTAATTTAAATTCTTAATATAAGTTGGTGAAGGTAAATAGGATATGTGAAATAAGCATATAGCGAGAAACTAGAAGTACTTGGTGAAGGAAGAACTACTATGCCTTAGTGTTGTTGGTTTGTCTGAGCGCAGCGAGTTTAACGAAAACTCTTGGCATAGTAGTTCTCCGAGCCTAGTACTTCTTTTCGTAGCTATTTAGCTTATGAAACATATCTATTTATCGTAGCCTTTATATTCGCAATTTATAACTATTACGAATTAAAAGGTAATAATTAGATTTATATACTTTTATAGCTGCCATTATCAACATAACTTTAAAATAGAGCCATAAAAAAATCCCTAATTATTAGGGATTTTTTATACTAATTATTTTGTTTTAACGTATTCATTCATTGATTTAACAAGGTAATGATTTACAGGAAGTTTTTCAGTAGTGATATATCCAGCTTCAGCATCAATTAACATAGGAATTCTATTAACAAGAGTAGCACATGTTAATTCTACCGTTGCAGGTCTATCAACTTTAATTGATGTTTCAGGTTCGCCTTCAAATGTCCAATCATTTTTATCAAAATCATCAGGACCATAAACATAACCTTGACATTGAGTTTCTAAAGTTACTCCTTCTTCAGTTTCGGTTGTAACAATAGCTGACATTCCGGTTGCATCTCCAGCTTTAACAGTCATATCTAACGTTGAAGAATACAAGTCTTCTTTATGTGTCATAGGAATACATTTTTGAGTTTGTGATTTTATAGTTAAGCCTAACTGACTACATAACCATCCATTTTGGTTCCACATATAAGAAGGAACAACTTTACCATCCTTAATTGCTTGTGCAGTTTCTTCATGATTCAATCCATTATAGTTACCAATTTCTTTTTCAAACTTTTCAATAGAAAGACCAGCTCCATGACCTTCTGCAAGAGCAATTCCATAATCTTCTACATTATAGCTACTAACACCTCTTATTTTAGTAATTTTATGCATTGATCCTGCTAAAGTTGTAATTAAGCTTCCCCAATACATATCAGGATATCCACTTCCACATAATGTACAACCGTTTTTCTTTGCAAGTTCATCTAATTCTTTTGTAATATCATAAGATGAGTTCCAAGGATATAAGGCTTCTTCGCAGGTACTTATGGCATTTATACCATTTTCAGCACAAACTGTAAATGCAGGTTTTAAATCTTCCATAGTTGATCTTGTAGCGATAACGCAAACATCAGGTTGTGTTTCCTTTAACAATTTATCAGCTTCTTCAACACTGCTTATCTTTACACCAAGTGGCTTCATACCCAACAGTTCACCAACATCTTTTCCAATTACTTTTGGATTTAAATCTAAGGCACCAACAAGCTCTCCACCATGTTCTAATACGTACCTCATAAGATATAAGCTCATTTTTCCACAGCCATATTGCACTACTTTAACTTTATTTTCCATTAAAGTTACCTCCTAATATTAAAAAATTGAATTTTCTGATTTCATTATAAAGCTTATAGTAAGTATAAAGTCAAATAAATTGTTAAATTTTTTACATTCTAGGGATTAACATATGTATAAGAGTTAATAGCTTGATGATTTAATTCTTTATGTTTTATAATATAAGTATATTAAAGTGGAAAGACTATACTATAGTATAAGGTAGGGGTACATATATGAGTGAGAATTATTTAACAATAGGACAAATGGCAAAATTAAACCATGTATCAACTCAAACACTACGACTTTATGATAGAAAAGGATTGCTAAAGCCAGAATATCAAGACCCACAGAATGGTTATCGCTATTATCATATAGCCCAAAGTGATGAATTAGACTTAATTCATACTATGAAAATATGTGGAATGACATTAGAACAAATTCACAAACAGCTAACTCAAGCATCTCAAGAAGATCTTCACAAATCTCTTATTGAGCAAGAGAAAAAATTAAGCAAGGAAATTAAACAGCTTACAAGAAGTTTATATACAATAAGGAGATTCACATCAAATCTAAGTCGCCTAAATTCTATTCCTCCTATAGGAAAGATAATATATGAGTATTTACCTGAAAGAAGGATAGACACTTTTACTTCAGATATTGATTTTTTTGAAAAGGGATATTCAGGATATGAGGAAATGCTAAGAGAATTTAAAAGCTATATGATTAAAAATGGATTACCACTTTCATATTTCTTTAATGCAGGAACACTTATTGAAAAGGATGATTTTACAAAACAAATACTAAAATCAAATAAAGTGTTTATATTTATAGATGATGATTATCCTGTAAGTAAATCTCAACGTATTTTACCAGAAAATATGTATATGACAATTTATGCAGATGATACTTCACAAGAATATGAATATGCAAAGAAAATATACTCCGAAATTAAGAAAGAAGGCTATGAGATAGCAGGAGAATATCTTTGTGAAGTTATTCTATTTACACCGTACAATAAAAAACAAAATAAATACATGAAATATAAAATGCAAGTTCCAATAATGAAAACTCATAATTCTATTAATTAAGAAAAAACAATTCAAAAGTTATTGGAAAATATTATATATTTAATTTTAAATTTATTAAAGTATGGTAAAATAATCTTTATACAAAAGGAAAGGAGTTTTAAGATGCTACAAATTAAAAATATTAAAAAACAATATATAACTGGCGATTTGGTACAAAATGCTTTAAATGATGTTAGTTTGAATTTAAGAAATAATGAATTTGTTGCTATTTTAGGACCTAGTGGTTCTGGAAAGACAACATTATTAAATATTATTGGTGGGTTAGATAATTATGATTCTGGAGATTTAATTATCAATGATATTTCTACGAAGAAGTATACTGATAGAGATTGGGATTCATATAGAAATCATACAATAGGATTCGTATTTCAAAGCTATAACCTAATTCCTCATCAAACAATATTATCAAATGTAGAATTAGCTCTAACAATTTCAGGTATATCTAAGAGTGAAAGAAGAAAAAAAGCAATTAAGGCATTAGAAGAAGTAGGTTTAGGTGATCAAATTCACAAAAAACCCAATCAAATGTCAGGTGGCCAAATGCAACGTGTTGCCATTGCTCGTGCCTTAGTTAATAACCCTGATATTCTACTTGCTGATGAGCCAACAGGAGCCTTAGATAGTGATACTAGTATGCAGGTTATGGAATTATTAAAAGAAGTAGCTAAAGAGAGACTGGTTGTTATGGTTACTCATAATCCAGAATTAGCTCAAGAATATGCAACTAGAATTGTAAGGGTAAAGGATGGGGTTATATTAGAGGATACTGATCCTTTTATTATCGAAGAAGAGAAAGAAGTAATAGAACATAAGAATATGGGTAAATCTTCCATGTCATTTCTTACAGCCTTATCATTAAGTTTCAATAATCTTCGTACTAAAAAAGCCAGAACATTTTTAACTGCATTTGCAGGATCTATAGGGATTATTGGTATAGCATTAATCTTATCTTTATCCACAGGTGTAAATACCTATATAGAAGATATTCAAAAAGATACAATGACTTCTTATCCAATTGCCATTGAATCACAAGCTTTTGATTTAAGTGGAATAATTGAAAGTGGTAGAGAAAATTCTGGTAATAAAGATCAAGATGTTAATCATGAATTAGATGCAATTTATTCTAATAATACTGAATTGGAAATGACATCAAGTATGACAACAAGTATTAGTGAAAACAATCTAACACAATTTAAGAAATATTTAGATGATGAAAATAGTGAAATTCATCAATTTATTGGTGAAAATGGTATTGTCTATTCTTATGATGTGAAATTTGATGCATTTACTTATGATAGTGAAAATAAATTTATTAATACAGATGGAAGTTCTTTTGAAGATTCTAATTCTATGGCAATGCCACCAGCTATGGGAGGTAACTCTAGCGGAATGCCATCAGTTATGGGAGGAAATAGATCAAATTCTAATTTTTCTGAATTGATGCCTGGTACTGGTGATAAGGTTATTAGCGATGCTTTAAAAGATAGTTATGATATTTTATATGGTGAATGGCCAACAAAATATAATGAAGTTGTATTGGCCCTTAATAAAAATAATGAAATTTCTTCAAAAACTTTATATGAATTAGGAATATTGCCTGCTTCTGAATATAAAAAGGTAATGAAAGATATGGAGGAGGGTAAAGAGGTTAGTTTAGAAACAAGACAATGGACTTATGAGGATATAGCAAAACAAGAATTTTACTTAATTCCTGCTAGTGATAAATATGTAAAGAATCATTATGGCACATTTGATTTGATTGAGGATGAGGCACAACTTGAAGAATTATTAGATAGTGCAGTTAAACTTCAAATTAGCGGAGTTATTCGTCAAAAGGAAGATGCTAATTTATCCATTAATTCTACATTAGGATACACAAGGTTACTTACTGATTATCTTATTAATTACGCAAATGAAAGTGTTGTTGTGAAATCACAATTAGATAATAAAGAAGTTAATGTATTAAATGGAATGACATTTACACCAGCTGATGATTCAACAAAAGTTAAAGATGCTAAAACTTATGTTGAACAATTAGGTATATCTGATAAAGCAAGCTTAGCTATGTCCATTATGAAATCTGAAAATATGATGTTAGGACAAATGATGGCTATGGGGGAAAATGAATTAGCTAGTATGTTTGATCAATATTTAGCTAGCGCTGGTGATGAAACATTAATTAAGATATATGATGAATATATATCTACAGGTAATTATGATGATAATTTAAGTGCATTTGGAGTTGTTAGTTTAGATGCACCTACTTCAATTAATATTTATGCGGATAGTTTTGAGGCAAAGGAAGAAATTTCAAGATGTATAGAAGAATACAATGCTAGTGCTTCAGAAGAAAATAAAATTACTTATACTGATTATGTTGCTTTATTAATGTCTTCAATCACAACAATAATAGATGTTATTTCTTATGTATTGATTGCATTTGTTGGAGTATCATTAGTTGTTTCTTCAATAATGATTGGGATTATTACTTATATTTCAGTACTTGAAAGAACAAAAGAAATTGGTATATTACGTGCAATAGGTGCTTCAAAAGGTAATATTAGTCAAGTGTTTAATGCAGAAACATTTATTATCGGGTTATTTTCTGGTTTGATAGGTATTGCTGTTACATTATTGCTTTTAATACCTACAAATATAGTGATTCACTCATTAACTGATACTACAACAATAAATGCCAGATTACCGGTAAGTAGTGCTTTCATATTAATTGGTTTAAGTGTGATTTTAACATTAATTGGAGGCTTGATTCCTGCGAAAAAAGCAGCTAAAAAAGATCCGGTAACTGCATTAAGAACAGAGTAAATTTAAAGGGGAAAATATTTAGAAAAAATATTAAAAATATAGATTTTCAAATATTGACAGCAAATATTTGGTGTGATATCATTAGAACATTAAAAAAAGAGAGAGCAAAGACGTTCTATTAAGAAAGTCTTTGCTCTCTTTTTTTATTTTATAAAGGGGGTATTTATTATGAATTCTACAATGATAATTGACACCGTTTGGGTATTTCTTGCAGCTATTTTAGTTTTCTTTATGAATCTTGGTTTTGCATCAGTTGAGGCAGGTTTTGCAAGATCAAAGAATACAGTTAATATTCTATCAAAAAACTTTATAGTATTTGCAGTTTCATCCTTAGGGTTTATGCTGCTTGGTTGGGGGATAATGTTTGGGGGAGATAATCCATTTATAGGAACAGAAAATTTGTTTATTTTAGGAAATGCGGACTTATCTTTCTATAATGACACATTAACATCAAATGTTCCCTTTTGGGGCAAATTTTTCTTTCAATTAGTTTTCTGTGGAACTGCAGCAACTATAGTTTCTGGTGCTGTAGCAGAACGTGTAAAATATTTATCATTTATTATTTTCTCGTTTGTATTAACTCTTATTATCTATCCAATAGTAGGTCACTGGATATGGGGCGGCGGTTGGCTTGCAAATATTGGATTTATGGATTTTGCTGGCGATACTGTAGTTCATTCAGTTGGCGGTTGGGCAGCACTTGCTGGTGCATTAATCCTTGGACCTCGTATTGGAAAATACAGCAAGGATGGTAAGATAAAAGCAATTCCAGGTCATAATATGTCTTTAGCAGTTATAGGTTTATTTATACTTTGGCTTGGTTGGTTTGGATTTAATCCAGGCTCTACTATGAGCTTTCAAAATCCAGATGATGTAATGCATATATTAATGACAACTAATACTGCAGCTATTGCAGCTATATTAACATCTACTGCCACTGCTTGGATTATAATAGGAAAGCCTGATTTAGGAATGACTATCAATGGATGTCTTGCAGGTTTAGTAGGAATTACAGGAAGTTGTGCCTATGTTAGTATTGAAGCTTCTTTATTAATTGGAGCTATTGCAGGAATATTAGTTGTATATGCAGTAATGTTTTTTGATAAGATAAAGGTTGATGATCCTGTTGGGGCAACAGCAGTCCATCTAGCTTGTGGTGTTTTTGGGACAATCTGTGTTGGTCTATTTGCAAAGGAAGGAATTACAAGCCTATCTACTCAAAATGGTTTATTTTATGGTGGTGGATTCCAGTTGTTATGGGCTCAAATTATAGGAATAGTTGCTGTAGGTGCCTTCGTATTTGCTTCATCTCTACTTGTTTGGTATTTAATAAAAAAGACAATAGGAATTCGTGTATCTGCTGAAGAAGAAATAGCTGGTCTTGATATTGGTGAACATGGAAATATAGCTTATCCAGATTTTGCTTTAGTTGCAAGTGGAAATGGATATATAAATAGTATTGAAGATATAAATATAGAGGTTACAGATAATTCTAAAGATACTGTTCCAGCAAATGTCGCAGTTCCTGTAGTTCATAAAGAACATTCAGGTGATAAGATGACAAAGGTTACTATAATAACAAACCAAAACAAATTATCTGCATTACAAGATGCTCTTGGAAATCTTGGAGTAACTGGTCTTACAGTTACAAATGTTCTTGGACACGGTATGCAAAAGGGAAATCCTACCTTCTTTAGGGGAATCCCTATGGACACAAGATTACTTCCTAAAGTTAAAGTAGATGTTGTAATATGTAAGATTCCAATTGAAACTTTAGTTGACACAGTTAAAAAGGTACTTTATACAGGTAATATTGGTGATGGAAAGATATTTATATATGATGTAGAAGACGTAATTAAAATTCGTACTAATGAACATGGATATGATGCATTACAAGATGAAGAATAGTGACATCTTAAAAAAATTATATAATTTAAATAAAAATATATAGATAATATAAGAGTAAAAAGACTGTATCTAAATTATTTTATAATAAAGTAATTTAAATACAGTCTATAAATTTTTAATTACATAGTTATAAAATAACTAATTTATTTGCATTCTCTAGAGTTTTCGTGATTGTATTTACACCAATTAAAGTAATCTTCATAGTCATACTTATTAGATTTCTTGTCGCACTTATCATCATGAACTTTTTTACAACATATACAGCATATATAGCAAGAAGCAGGCTTCTTGCCATTACATTTATTTTCGTGATTATTTTCTTGTTTTTTGCAACATTTATCATGGTGTTTGCAATCGTGTTTATCATAGTCATCATTATTTTTGCAGCATCTATCATGCTTATTGCTTTCTTGTTCTTTACAACATCTATCATAATAATCATTTTCATGATTATTTTTCTTATTATAATTATTATCATCATAATATTCATTATCATAATCAGTGTAATCATTATAGAATCTATTATTTGAATTACATGTCATAGCAAATTCATCTCCACTAAGATTTATTTTTATAATACACATAGTCTATAATATGTTAATTATATCAAAAGTGTTACAGAGTTGAATAAATTACATAATAGAAATGAGTAATTTTTATTGAAAAGTAATTTATTTTAATTTATAATATGATGTACTATATTTAATTCTATCTTTTTTATATTAGTTAAGAGATAGTATGTAATGGAACCTTATACCAATTTGGGATGTTTTAGCATCTCTTTTTTATTTTATATTATTTTTTTATACGATTTCATTTCATTAAATATAGTTTAACTTAAGAAAAACAAATATATAAGACTTATATATTAGAGAGGTGAGTGAATACATGGAATTTAAACTAGATATATTTCAAACAATGGCATTAGCAACAGTTGTATTTTACTTTGGAGGATACTTGCGAAAAAAAATAAGATTTCTAGAAAAATATTGTATACCGTCTGCAGTAATTGGAGGTATGATTTTTTCGATAATTGCTCTTATTTTAAGGTTAACAAATGTAGCATCAATAAGTTTAGACACTACATTACAAAATGTTTTTATGACTGCGTTTTTTACAAGCATAGGATATACAGCTAGTCTTAGAGTATTAAAAAATGGAGGAGTAAAAGTAGCAATTTTTCTGACACTGTCAGTAATACTTGTAATTTTGCAAGATATAGTTGGTGTTTCATTAGCATCAATATTTAATATTAATCCATTATTAGGTTTAGCTACAGGGTCGATTCCCTTAGTTGGGGGACATGGAACATCAGGTTCTTTTGGACCGCTTTTAGAGAATCTTGGTGTTAGTGGCGCTACTACGGTATCTTTTGCATCAGCAACATTTGGATTAGTAATGGGTAGTATTTTAGGTGGATTTATCGCAAAAACTTTAATAGAAAAAAATAAAATAAAAACTTCTAAAGAATATCATGATAAAGATATTCCTTTAAGTGACTTTCATCATGATGAAACTGCAGTTCTATCATATAATAGAATTATGAAGGCATCATCATGGATATTTATAGCAATGGGAATAGGTTCAATTATAACTAAATATATTCAAAGTCTAGGCTTAACGTTCCCATCATACATAGGAGCAATGCTTGTAGCAGCAGTTATAAAAAATATACTAGATTTTAAGAAAGTTGAACTTGAAGATAAGGAAATAGAAACTATAGGAGGAATTAGTCTTTCTTTTTATCTTTCATTGGCATTAATGGGATTAAAGCTGTGGGAGTTATTTGATTTAGCAATTCCAATGATAGTTATGCTTGTTTCTCAAACAATACTTATGGGAGTTTTTGCTTATATAATTATGTTTAGGATTATGGGAAGAAATTATGATGCAGCAGTTTTTGCATCAGCTGCTTGTGGATTCGGAATGGGTTCAACAGCAAATGCAATAGCTAATATGGATGCATTAACTGATAAATATGGATTTAGTGAAACCCCATATTTTGTAGTACCAATTGTAGGTGGTTTATTCATTGATTTCATAAATTCGGCTGTAATTACTTTATTTATAAATATATTTGGATAATAAATAAAAATTATATTCATTAAAAAGTTCCAATACAAAAGTAGTTTTGTATTGGAACTTTTTTATATTATTCTATTAATCCTTTATTTCTCATTCTTTCCATATCAATAAACAATCCCATACCTGTTTTTAAATGCCCGAATCCCAATTTTTCATAGAAAGGCTCCTTCCCTTTTGCAGCATATAAAATGAAGTTACAGTTAGGAAGTCTTTTAGTTATATTATTTAAAATTAATCTTCCAACTCCCTTACCTTGGTATTCTGGAATTATTGCTAAGTCATAAATAGCTGCTTGTCTAATACCATCTGAAATAGCTCTTCCAAATCCTATTAAAGTATCATTATCAAAAACAAATATAACAGTATGACTGTTTTCAAAGGAAATTCTGTGAGTCTCATTATCAGAATAAGACATACCAACAGTTTTTAATATTTTAACTACATCATTCCAATTTACATTTAAACAATTATCTTGAACTCTCAAGCTCATAAATAAACACCTCATTTTAATCTATAAAATTAATTTATATTATAGCATAAAGTCTATATCTATTAAGTTAAAAAATACTTACAAAATAATTTAAGGAAATTTTTAAAAAATTTTTTAAAGTGCATATGTAATAGATGTAGGAAGCTAGCTTCAAAAATAAAAATTAAATTAAAAAGGAGAGGATTTAAAATGGCTTTAGTACAAAGACTTATATCATCAGACAAATACAGTATAAAGTGTCCATATTCTATGACACCAAAGGGGATATGCATTCATAACACTGCAAATGATGCAACTGCATCAAATGAAATATCTTATATGCAATCAAATACTAACAGTGTATCTTTCCACATTGCAATAGATGATGTGGAAGCTATTCAAGGAATACCTTTTAATCGTAATGCTTGGCATGCAGGAGATGGCTCAACTGGAGATGGAAACAGAAATTATATATCTGTTGAAATTTGTTATTCAAAATCAGGTGGAACTAAATTTATAAATGCTGAAAAAAGAGCAGCAAAGGAAGTTGCAGCACTATTAAAACAATATGGATGGGGTATAGCTCAAATTAGAAAACATCAAGATTTCAGTGGGAAATATTGCCCTCATAGAACATTAGATATGGGATGGCAAAGGTTCTTAAATATGATTCAAGATGAACTAGATATATTAAACCCACCAACAACTGAATTATATAGGGTTAGAAAAACATGGGAAGATGCAGCATCACAAATAGGAGCATTTAGTAACTTGCAAAATGCAAAAGATTGTGCAGATGCAAATCCTGGGTATAGTGTATTTAATAGTAGTGGCGTTAAAATATATCCAGTTTCAAATATAGTAGTAGGATCTAAAGTAAAAGTTATAGGAAATAATTATGCAACAGGGGAAGTAATACCAGATTGGGTTAAGCAAGGAACATACACAGTTAGCCAAATAGTAGATAATAAAGCATTATTAAAAGAAATAACAAGTTGGGTGTATTTAAAAGATTTAATACTAGCATAATATAATGAAAGGTTAAAATGGAAGAGTAGATAAGTTTATAAATTTATCTACTCTTTTTATAAACTTAAATAATTAAATATTTATAATTACATGAATACTCTATTTTTTTATATAGAAATATGGTATAATGAAGACAAATATAAAAGAATTTAATAATAGAAGTTCGAAGCAACTTGTTTTAGTTTATATAAGCTTATAGCTAAAATAGTTTGTTTTCAAAATAAAGTGCGATTAGAGAATAAGAGTCAAGCACAAAATAAGGGTAATACCTTTATTTTGTCTTGGCTTTTTTTATTCTTTATGAAATTATGGGAGGTAAAAAATATGTATGATGTAGTAATAATTGGTGCTGGGGTAATTGGAACATCTATTTTCAGGGAATTAACAAAATATAATGTAAAAGTAGCTATAATTGAAAAGGAAAATGATGTTTCTATGGGAACATCAAAAGCCAATTCTGCAATAGTCCATGCTGGATACGATCCAAAGGAAGGAACTTTAATGGCAAAACTTAATGTTAAAGGGAATGAAATGTTTGAAGACATTTGTAAAGAACTAGATGTTCCTTTTAAAAGAAATGGATCTTTAGTGCTTGCTTTTAATGAAGAAGAAGTTAAATCTATAAATAATTTATATGAAAATGGAACAAAAATTGGAGTTAAAAATTTAAGAATACTTGAAAAAGAAGAAATTTTAGATAAGGAGCCAAATATATCAGATAAGGTTCTTAAGGCATTATATGCACCAACAGGCGGAATAGTTGGTGTTATGGAATATACAATCGCCTTAGCTGAAAATGGAGTTTCAAATGGGGGAGAGATAATATTAGATTCAGAAGTAATAAAAATAGAGAAGGATAAGAATTTTAAGATTACAACTAGTAAAAATGAAATAATAGAAGCAAAATTTATAATTAATGCAGCAGGTGTTTATGCTGATAAGGTTCACAATTTAATTTGTAATGAAAGCTTTAAAATAACTCCTAGAAGAGGACAATATTTTGTTATGGATAAGTCTCAAGGTAATTTATTTAGCCATACAATTTTTCAATGCCCATCAACTCTTGGTAAAGGAATTTTAGTAACACCTACAGTTCATGGAAATCTTATTGTAGGTCCAGATGCAGAAAATCTTGAAGATAAAGATGATGTTGGAACAACTAATACAGGACTTGAATATGTGAGAGAAACTACTAAAAAAACAACAGAAAATATTAACTTTAGAGAAAGTATTAGAAATTTTGCAGGGCTTAGAGCAATACCTGATACAAATGATTTTATAATAGAAGAAGCAAAGGATGTAAAAGGATTTATTGATGTAGCGGGTATGAAATCTCCGGGTTTATCTTCAGCTCCAGCAATTGCACTAGAGACAATAGAAATTCTTCAATCTATAGGATTGACTAAAGAAAAAAATAAAACTTTTAATGGAAATAGGAAGCAACTTTATTTTATGGATTTATCTAAGGATGAAAAACAAGAACTTATAAAGAAAAATCCTTCTTATGGGAATGTAATTTGTAGATGTGAAGTGATAACTGAAGGAGAAATAGTTGATGCCATATCTAGGTCTTTTGGAGATATAACATTAGATGGAGTAAAAAGAAGATGTAGACCAGGAATGGGAAGATGCCAAGGTGGATTTTGTGGTCCAAAGGTCTTAGAAATTATAGCACGAGAAAAGAAGAAAGACTTTAAGGAAGTTTATCAAGAAAAAGAAAATTCTTATATTTTAGTGGAAAAAACAAAGTAGGGGGATTAATTATGAGATATGATTTAGTAGTAGTTGGAGGAGGCCCAGCAGGTTTAGCTGCAGCTTATGAAGCCTATAATAATGGAGTTAGTAGTATTTTGATTATAGAAAGAGATATGGAACTTGGAGGAATATTGAATCAATGTATTCATAATGGGTTTGGTCTTCATACATTTAAAGAAGAGCTAACAGGCCCAGAATACGCTCAAAGATTCATTAATTTAATTAAAGAAACTAAAATTGAAGTGATGTTAAATACTATGGTACTAGATATTGAAAAAGATAAAACAATACATGCAATAAATTCAGATAATGGATATATGGAGATAAATGCAAAATCAATAATTCTAGCTATGGGATGTAGAGAAAGAACAAGAGGAGCAATTAATATCCCTGGAGATAGGCCATCAGGAATATTTAATGCTGGGACAGCACAAAGATATATGAATATTGAAGGATATATGCCAGGAAAGGAAGTTGTTATTTTAGGATCTGGTGATATAGGTCTTATAATGGCAAGAAGAATGACTTTAGAAGGAGCTAAGGTTAAAGCTGTAGTTGAGCTTATGCCATATTCAAATGGACTTAATAGAAATATAGTGCAATGTTTAAATGATTATGATATACCACTTTATCTTTCTCATACAGTTGTAAATATAGTTGGAGATAAAAGATTAGAAAAGGTTGTTATATGTAAGGTTGATGAAAATAGAAAACCTATAAAAGGAACAGAAATTGAATTTGAATGTGATACTTTATTGTTATCAGTAGGGTTAATACCAGAAAATGAATTATCAAATAAAGTTGGATTAAATGGAGACAAGAGAACTAATGGACTTATAGTTAATGAAAGTATGGAAACTTCAATAGAAGGAATTTTTGCTTGTGGAAACGTTGTTCATGTTCATGATTTAGTTGATTTTGTAACAGGAGAAGCCAAACATGCTGGATTATCAGCAGCTAAATATGTAAAAGATAATTTAGTTAGAAGCGAAGATATTGATATTCTAAATGGGAAAAATATTAATTATACCGTTCCTCAGAAGGTATCAGTTGAAGCTGTACAGGATAAATTAACAATATTTATGAGGGTTAATAATATTTACAAAGATAAGGTTATTACAGTAAAAAATAAAGATAAGGTAATAGCTAGTTTTAAAAGAAAGCATTTAGCACCTTCTGAAATGGAAAAAATAATTTTAAATAAGAAACTGTTAGAAGAAATCGAAGGAAATATAGTTATATCTTTAGAGGATGGTGAATAATTGTGGTTAAAGAATTAATATGCATAAGTTGTCCTATGGGATGTCATTTGAAAGTAGATACAGAAAAACAAACTGTAACAGGCAATAGCTGTAAAAGAGGCGAGATATATGGAATAAATGAAGTAACAAATCCTGTAAGAGTAGTAACTACAACAGTGAAAATTCAGGGTGGAAGCCATGCAGTTTTACCTGTGAAAACAAAAAGTGCAATACCAAAAGATTTAAACTTTAAATGTGTTGAAGTATTAAATGAAATAACAGTAAAGGCTCCAGTAAAAATGGGAGATATTATTGTTAAAAATATACTTGGAACTGGAGTAGATGTTATTGCTAGTAGAAACATGGAAGAGAGGTGAAGAAGTTAAGAGTTAAAAGTGAAAAAGTTGAGGGGATAATTCATCTTTGATGAATTATGAATATAAAATAATTTGTTAGTAATATGGAATTAAAACATTGAATTAAGTAGAATTAGTTAAAAAATGAAAGAGTGAAAATTTATAATTGAAAAATATTGTAAATAACAGCTATGTAGTATATAATAAATTTAATTATAACAAAAGGAGGGTAGATCATGGCTAATATAGTTAGTAATTCTAAGTTTGTTTTAAATAAACAATGGAAATATAGCAGCTCAGTACAAAAAAGTGCAATTTTAGGCTTTGACGGGAGAAGTGCGTCCATTTTTAGAATAAATGCTGACTATTGTATAAATCCATGATTCTATATCTTACAGTTAATAAATTTATTATATTTAAGCTTGATTATATTTAAGACAAATTTTAGCTATATATAAATTTATAATTCTATTAAGTAAAGATTTTTAGGACTCAAGGTTTTATGCTTTGAGTCCTTTTTATACGCAATTTCTCTCATAAGCCTTTTAAATAACTTATTTTAAATTAGAAATAAGTTATTAAATGGGGCTTATTTTATTTATCTAAGAATTTTAATAAAAATTTAAAATAAAGCAGAGAAAAATTTTGGAGGAATTAAAAATGATAGAATTATCTTTAAATAAATTACAAAAATATTATGGTGCAACTATGGTCTTAGAGGATATAACCTTTGATGTTCAAACTTCTGAGAAAGTAGGCATCGTAGGTGGAAATGGTAGCGGTAAAAGTACTCTTTTAAAAATAATTATGGGCATTGAAGAATACGAAAAAGGAAATTTATCTATAAAAAAAGGAGCCACATTAGGATATCTTGAACAAATGCCAGTTTATCCAAAAGAGTTTAAAGTAATTGATGTATTAAATTCAGCATTTAAGGATATTGATAAAATGGCTCAAGAATTAAGAAATATGGAAAAGCAACTTTCAAAGTCTAGTGAATGTGATATTGGAAAAATTTTAAATAAATATTCAAATCTTCAATCTGCTTATGAAAGTTTAGGTGGCTATGAAAAAGAAGAAAAGTTAAGCAAGGTATGCACTGGGCTTAAGATAAATAATAAATTTAAGGAAAAGCTATTTTGCAACTTAAGTGGAGGAGAAAAAACTACTATTATATTAGGAAAAATACTACTTCAAAATCCGGATATATTATTGCTAGATGAACCATCAAATCATTTGGATTTAGATTCGATGGAATGGCTTGAAGATTATCTTAAGCAGTATAAAGGTATAGTAATAATAGTATCTCATGACAGGTATTTCTTAGATAATGTAGTAACTAAAATAATTGAAATAGAAGATATGAAGTCAAAAACTTATTTTGGTAATTATACTGAGTTTGTAAAGGAAAAAGAAATACAGCTACAACTTCAAATGAATGAATTTTTAGAACAACAAAAAAAGATTAAGGCTATTGAAAAGTCTATATCTCAGTTAAGAGATTGGGGAGCTAGAGGAGATAATGAAAAGTTCTTTAAAAGAGCAGCCAGTATGCAAAAGTTGCTTAATAAAATTGAAAGAATAGAGAAACCTATTTTAGAAAAGGAAAGAATTAATATTAATGTAAAAAATGCAGATAGGTCAGGAAATGAAGTCATAGTAATAAAGGATCTATGTAAGAGATACGAAGAAAAGGTTCTTTTAAATAAAGCACAACTACTTATAAGAAATAAAGAAGCTGTAGCTTTAATAGGTCAAAATGGTTGTGGAAAATCAACAATGATTAAAATTTTACTTGGAGCAGATAATGCAGACAGTGGCATAGCAGCTTTAGGAAGTTCTATAAAATTAGGTTATCTTCCACAAAATATAATATTTGATGATGAAGAGCAAACTATATTAGAAGCCTTTAGGAATGACATAGTTATAAGTGAAGGAAAAGCAAGAGAGTATTTAGCAAAATATATGTTCTTTGGCGAAGATGTTTTTAAAAGGGTTGGAAGCCTTTCTGGAGGAGAAAGAAGTAAGCTTAAATTAGCTATGTTAATGCACAATGAATTAAATTTATTGATTTTAGATGAGCCAACAAATCATTTAGATATTGATTCAAGAGAAGAATTAGAAGAGTTCTTAAAAGAGTTTAACGGGACACTTTTATTTATATCTCATGATAGATATTTCATAAATAGTATAGCTAGTAGAGTAGTTGAATTATCAAGAGGTTCTCTTATTTCTTATAATGGTAACTATGAATACTATAAAGAAAAAGTAGTGCAGGCAAAAGCTATAAATGTTACTATAGATACTAAAGCAAGTAAAGTTAAAGAAGAAAAATCTTTTATATTTGAAAAGAAATCTAATAATAAGTGGAAAGTAGATAAATTAGAAAAGGATATAGAACAATTAGAAGAAGATTTAAAAACCATAGAAGATGAAATAAATAAGTTTTGTGATGACTATGAGAAGTTAAATGAATTATACAATAAAAAAATAAATTTTGAAAAAGAACTTGAAATATTAATGGAAGAGTATTTTAATAACAATTAAAAAATATTATTTACTTCATTATATTATGTTTTTTCAAAATCAAAAATAAACAAAAAACTCTAGTATAAAAGATTATTAAGAATTAATAATAATACTAGAGTTTTTTTTAGATATATTTACGAAAAAAGTTTAAGTAGAAGAAAAAAATAAAGCATAGATTTATAAATATGATATAATATAAAAGAAATAAAAGGAAAAATACACAATGAAAAATTCGGAGGTATAGTTATGAATAAAGGTTTAAGATTAGATTTATCTAAAGTAGAACCATATGCGAAATTACAAGAATTAGACCATATGGAAGCAATGGTAAAAGCAGCACATGATACTCTTCACAACAAAACAGGTGCAGGAAATGACTTTTTGGGATGGCTTGATTTACCTGTCAATTATGACAAAGAAGAATTTTCAAGAATAAAAAATGCAGCAGAAAAAATTAAGAAAAACTCACAAGCTTTGATAGTTATAGGAATTGGTGGTTCATACCTAGGACCTAGAGCAGCTATAGAAATGTTAAATAGCAATTTTCATAATGTGTTAGGAAATGATAAAAGAAATGACCCAAAGGTATTCTTTGTTGGAAATAATATAAGTTCAACATATTTAGCAGATCTTTTAGATGCAATAGAAGGCATTGATATAAGTGTAAATGTTATTTCGAAATCAGGTACAACAACAGAACCTGCAATAGCATTTAGAGTGTTTAAAGATTATATGGAAAAGAAATATGGAGTGGATGGAGCTAAGGAAAGAATTTATGCAACTACTGACAAAAGTAAAGGGGCATTAAAATCATTAGCTAATGAAATGGGGTATGAAACATTTGTAATTCCAGATGATGTTGGTGGAAGATTTTCAGTTTTAACTGCAGTTGGTTTACTACCAATAGCAGTTGCAGGAATTAATATAGATGAAATGATGCAAGGAGCTGCAGATGCAAGAGAGGCATATGCTACAGCAGATTTAAAAAATAATGATTGTTATAAATATGCTGCAATGAGAAATGCATTATACAACAAAGGTAAAGATATAGAAATCTTAGTTAACTATGAGCCAGGTTTACACTACTTTAATGAATGGTGGAAACAATTATTTGGAGAATCAGAAGGAAAAGATCAAAAAGGAATATTCCCAGCAGCTGTTGACTTTTCAACTGACCTACACTCAATGGGACAATTTATCCAAGAGGGTAATAGAATAATGTTCGAGACTGTTCTTAATGTAGAAAAGGCAAAGAGAGAGCTTACTATAGAAAAAGCTGAAGGAGATTTAGATGGATTAAATTTCTTAGCTGGAAAAACTATAGATTTTGTTA
Organism: Clostridium sp. C8; assembly: GCF_001010885.1. Lineage (NCBI taxonomy): Bacteria > Bacillati > Bacillota > Clostridia > Eubacteriales > Clostridiaceae > Clostridium > Clostridium sp. C8. The sequence goes on from NZ_LBMX01000012.1 coordinate 210,646, forward strand.
ATAAACAAGCATTTAATGGAACTTTATTAGCACATAATGATGGCGGAGTTCCAAACATGGTAGTAAATATCCCAGAACTTAGCCCATATTACTTTGGATACATGGTTTACTTCTTTGAAAAAGCTTGTGGAATAAGTGGATACTTACTAGGAGTAAATCCATTTGATCAACCAGGAGTTGAAGCATATAAGAAAAATATGTTTGCTTTACTAGGAAAACCTGGATATGAAGAATTAAAAGCTGAATTGGAAGCAAAATTAAAATAATGAGAATTATAGTAGATGGAGATGCCTGTCCGGGTATCTCCATAATTCAAGATGTAGCAAGAAAATATGAATTAGAATTAATAGTTTTTTGTGATATACATCATTTTATAACTTTAGATTACGGAGAAGTTAAAGTTGTAGATAGTGGATTTCAAAGTGTGGATATGTATGTAGTTAATTATTGTAAGTCAAATGATGTAGTAATTAGTCAAGATTACGGTGTTGCAGCAATTTGCTTAGGAAAAAAAGCTCATATATTAAACCCAAAGGGATATTTATATACAGAAGAGAATATAGATAGAATGCTAGAAGAAAGGCATATTTCTCAGAAAATTAGAAGAGCAGGTGGAAGAACCTCAAATCCAAAGAAAAGAACAATAGAAGATGATATAAGGCTAAAGAAAAACTTAATAAGAATAATAGAATGTAATTTAAAAGGATAAACTGTAGAAATATAAAGGACGGTTTATCCTTATTTTTTTTTATTGATGACAAATTTCGTTTTATATTTTGTTATGTAAACTGTATAATAATATTAGGGAAAATTGAGAAAAATAGGGTGGGTAGATATGAGTGAATTATTAATAACTTTTGATAAAGAAAGTCCATCATTAGTAGATGAAAAAATAAATATAAAAGTGCTGCCAGAAGAAAGCGAAGTAGAGTGCAAGTTTTTAGAAGGTGCTCCAGGAGAAAGAAATTTAACTTGGAAGCCAATTCAAGATTTTTCAGATAAAAAGGAATGTCAATGGAGACCAAGAAAATCAGGAGATTATATGATAATGGTCCAATATAAAGATAAAAATTCGAAAAAGATTAAAAATACAAAGATAAGTTATCAAATAAAGGGGATAGAAGAAAAAGATGTTTTAGAAAACAACAATAAAAATAATAAGTTGATAAAAGATATAATAATAGATAAGACATCTTTAGTTATAGGAGATAAAATAAACTTAGAAGTTCTTGCATCAGAAGATGAAGAAATATTATTATATAGATTTTGGGTTAAAGGAAAGCAAGGATGGGAACCTCTTAAAGACTACAGTATAGAAAATAAGTTAACTTATACAACAACAAAGGCAGAAGATGGTGAAATATTAATTGAATGCAAAAGACCATCATCAAAGGAAAATGTAGATGATTTTACAACTGTGATATTTAAAGTAAAAGAGCAGCCAATTATAGAAATAAATGCTTTTGAATGCTTAAGTGAAAATTTATTAATAAATGAAGAATTGATATTTAAGGTAGGCGTAAACTGTGATAATAGTAGAACAATTTTATATAAGTTTTTAAGAATGGATAGTAATGGAAGAATAAATTGTGTACAGGATTATTCCACTAAAAATATAATATCAATTTCAGAAAAGCAAAAGGGAGATTATAAGTTATTATGTTATGTGAGAGATATTTTTTCTAATAAGCAATATGATGATAGAGCTTGCATGATATATTCTGTAAAAGCCTATGATGAAATAAAAATAAGAAAATTTTCTTCTGATTCAAATTCACCTCAAGTTGAAGGAAGCAATATACTATTTAAATCTTCGGTAATAGGGGGAAAGGAAATACTGTATAGATATATAGTTGAAGGACCAGTTGCTGAAGATACAGGATATATAAGATCAAGAAACTTTAATTGGGAGACTAAAATTGAAGGAGATTATAAAATAATATTAAAAGTTAAAGATATTTCCTTCGATGGTGATTATGAAGATATAAGAGAGTTGAATTTTAAAATAGATAAGAAGGGTGAAAAACCTGTAAAAATAACAGATATAACAGCAAGCAAAACAAGAGGATGCATAAAAAATGAACCTATAAATATTAAGGTTAAAGCAGAGGGTGGAACAGAACTTAAATATTCTTTTGTTGTTTATAAGAATGGCAAAGAAAAAGAAAGAAGTAATTATGGAATAACAAATTGGGTTAACTTTACTCCAGAGGAAAGTGGAGAATATGAAGTTGAAATTAGAGTAATAGATAAATATTCATCTAAAGAATATGATTGTCATGATTTTATATTCTTTAAAGTGAGAGATTATGAAGAAGCTGAAATAGATTATGTATTACTTTCACCAAAAGAAATATATTTAGTTGGAGATATTATTGAACTTGAAACAATAGTACAAAATACTAAGAATATTTTATTAAGGTATGTAACGAAAATAAATGGACATGAAGTTGAAGACACAGGATTTATTGAAAGTAAAAGATTGAGATTAAAGCCAAAATGTTCAGGGAAATATACCTTTGAAATTTATGCGAAAAATATATTATGTAATGAAGAGTATGATATAAAAAAAGAATTATCACTTTATGTTCATGAAGCTATTCCAGTTAGTAACACAAAAATAATAATAAGAAATAATAATATTATTGCTAATAATGAAGTAACATTTGATGTAAGTAGCGAAGGCGGAAAAGAAGTATGTTATGAATTTTATATTATGGAAAAGGGAAATTGGGTAAGAGTACAAAGTTATAGTAGAAAAAATTATTATACTTTTTTACCATTTTCAATAGGAAATTATAGAATTTTAGTACTTAGCAAGAGTTACTATAAAAAGATTAATTATGAAGATTATACATTATTAGAATTTGAAGTTAAGGCTTAAGAATAGTATAATTAATACGATATTTATAGCAAAAGTAAAATTCGGGGGGAACAAATGTGAATATTTCTAAAGTAGAAGAGTTTATGGGAAGCGTTGTTAGTAAAGAAGCTTTAAAAAAAGCAATAGGCGATGGACCAGAATTTGATATTGTCTATGAAGCATTATTAAACAGTAATGAAGAAAATATTTTTAATAGCAATAATGAAGAAAGTTCAGAAAGTTATATTCCCGCAGCTGTAGGACAAAAACTTGAAAATATTCCTCTTAGAATAAGAACTGAACCTATAAAAACAGGGGAATTATATTTAAATAGAACAAATAGTGATACAAGTTTAAACATAAGTTTTGATAACTTATACACAGATTTAAGTCAAGATACTACAGTTGATGTGGAAAAAATATATTCTACTGTTGATAAATACTCACAAAAATATGGAGTAGATAAAAATTTAGTACTAGCTATAATAAAGCAAGAATCAAATTTTAATCCTAATGCTGTTTCATCAGCAGGTGCAAAGGGTCTTATGCAATTAATGGACTTTAATTCAGAAGCATATGGATTAACCAATCCATATGACATCGATCAAAATATAGAAGCTGGAGTTAAACATATTAAATCATATTTAGATATGTATAATGGAAATTTAGAAATGGCACTAATGGCTTATAACGGTGGGCCTGGAACAATGGAGAGAAGAGGGGTTAAATCTGCTAGTGATTTATATAAAATGCCACAAGAAACTCAAAATTATGTTCCCAAAATACTAAGCAACTATAGAAACTATAGTAATAATGCGTAAGAGAAATGAAAGAGTGAAAAAGGTAAAGAGTAAAAAGTTAGGGAAATAATTCGTCTATGCAGAATTATAAAAAATAAAATAATGAGTTATGAATAATTAGTAATGGATATAATTTTTGAGGATTATGTCCATTATTTTTTTGATTTAGCCAATTTATTTAGAGCATAAAAGGATTTTATTATTAACTTTTTCACCTTTAATTTCAAGGATTATGTAAAAAAATTAACTTTAATTGTTAATTGTTAATTGTTAATTGTCAATTGTCAATTGTCAATTGTTAATTCTCTCCTTGTGTCTTTTGATTTTAAGTAATAAAATAAGTGATAAAGGCTCAATATAATAATTAAGAAAGAAGGTGCTTTAATGGAAAGACTAGATAAGGTTTTATCTAATTTAGGATATGGAACTAGAAAAGAAATTAAGCAGGTTGCAAAGAAGGGACTTATTAAGGTAAATGGTGAAATTGTAAAGGATAATGGTATGCAGGTTGATCCTGAAGTAGACAGGATTTCTATAAATGGAGAAGAAATATTTTATAGAAAGTACATATACTTAATGATGAATAAGCCTGATGGGGTTATTTCTGCAACTTTTGATAATAGGGATGAAACTGTTATTGATTTATTAGAAATAGAGCATCAAGTGTTTAATCCGTTTCCTATAGGAAGGTTGGATAAGGATACAGTTGGGTTATTATTACTTACAAATGATGGTGAGTTAAACCACAGGCTTATATCCCCAAAGTGGAAGGTGGATAAAATTTATTATGCAAAAATAGATAAATTGGTGACAGATAGTGATATAAAGAAATTTGAAAGTGGAATAACGTTAGATGATGGATATATTTGCAAAGAGGCTAAGCTTGAAATTATTAAAGCTTCTGAAGAGGGGTCAGAGGTTATGCTTACTATTCAAGAAGGCAAGTTCCACCAAGTAAAGAGGATGTTCGAAGCAGTTGATAAAAAAGTAACTTATTTAAAAAGAGTAGAGTTTGGAACATTAAAATTAGATGAGGATTTAGAAGAGGGCGAATATAGAGAATTAACAGATGAGGAAGTAGCTACTTTAAAAGGATTTTAACGAACGTTTAAATATAGTGAATGTTTAACATTCACAAAGAACAAACTTTACAATAATATTATCAAAATATCTTGCATTTTATAATGAGATGCACTATAATGTTTTTGCAAGGATAAATAAAAGGAATAAATAGCCCCCTTTTTATTTATTGCTTATTGCTAAAGCGCAACCTGGCCCCAAGGGTTGCGTTTTTTGTTGTTCATTTTTATATATAAACGTTTACCTTATATAAAATTATAACATTTAAGGAAGGTAAACATTTTCAGAGAGGTCTGTTGAATTACTTGACTATATATTAAAATAAAACTAAACATTATTTTAATATGTAATTTTATGAATATTAAATTCTTAAAAATTGCATTTTTAAGAATTGTGTATGATTTATTTGAAATAAAAAAATCATTAATATTAAATAATGAAAGTATTATTGCAAAAAGATAAATTAATTATGTTGATTGACTGAAATAAGGTAAGAGTATAAAATTACAATAAGGAAAATATATACAAATAGTTGTAATCTAATTAATGCTTTTAGGCAACAATATAAAAGATATGTATGTTATAATATGTTAGTAATAGGAAAGGAGTCTGTACAAATGGATTTAAAGTCATTACTTAACAAAGAACAATATGAAGGGGCTACTACTATAGAAGGTCAAGTATTAATATTAGCAGGAGCTGGTTCAGGTAAGACCAGAGTTTTGACACATAGAATGGCTCATATGATAGATGATTTAGGAATTTTACCATATAAAATATTGGCTATTACCTTTACTAATAAAGCTGCAAAAGAAATGAAGGATAGAGTTAAAGCTTTAATAGGTGAAAGAGCTGAGGATATGTGGATATCTACTTTTCACTCAACTTGTGTAAGAATCCTTAGAAGAGAAATAGAAAAGTTAGGATATAAAAGAAGTTTTACAATATATGATACTTCAGATCAAAAGACACTTATAAAAGAGTGTATGAAAGCTTTAAATATAAATGATAAAGATATAACAGAACAAGAGATAATGAGTAAAATTAGTAAGGCTAAGGATAATATGCAAAGCCCTGCAAGTTTCATGAGAGAGCATGAAAGTAATTTTAGAGAAAAGAAAATAGCCGATGTATATCAAATGTATCAAAAGAGGCTTAAGGAAAATAATGCTTTAGACTTTGATGATTTAATTGCCAAAACTGTAGAATTATTTAAAACCGATAAAGAAACATTGGAGTTTTATCAAAGAAAATTTCAATATATTATGGTGGATGAATATCAGGATACTAATAAGGTCCAATATGAATTAGTTAGACTTTTAGCGGAAAAATACAAAAATGTATGTGTGGTGGGTGATGATGACCAATGCCTAGTTGAAGGAACATTAATTCAAGGTGAAGATAAAATTTATAAAATAGAGGAATTAAAGGCTTCAGATAAAATTAGAGTGGCAGCAGGAAATGGAGAAAGTACTTTATTAAAAATAAAAGATATATCTAAAAGAGAATATAATGGAACAGTGGTAAGGATAACTACAAATACTGGAAAGATAATAAAGGGAACACCAAATCACATAAGTTTTGCAAGAGTTACTGTGAGAGAAGATAAATACTATGTTTATTTGATGTATAAAAAAGGTTTTGGATATAGAATAGGTCAAACTTCAGCAGTACGAAGCAGAAAAGGTATTGATGTAAGTGGATTGGCTGTAAGACTAAATGGAGAGCAAGCAGATAAAATGTGGATAATAAAGGTTTGTAATTCAAGAGGTGAAGCCACTTATTATGAAGAATACTATTCTGTAAAATATGGCATTCCAAAGGTTGTGTTTAATTCAAGAGGAAGACATATTTCGTTAACTCAAGAACAAATAAATAAATTGTTTAAAGAAATAAACACATATGATAGTGCACAAAAGCTAATGGATGAAGAATATCTTTATTTAGATTATCCTCATCATATAAGTTCAGCTGTAATAAGGGGAGAAAGTGTAAGAAAGATAGTAAATGTAAGCTTCTTTGGTGGACGTAAATGTGAAGAAAGAGGTTTATATTCACATAGAATAGGTTTAAACTCATCAGGGGAAGAAAGTAAAAATAAGCTTATTGAAGCTGGATTTAATGTTAGAAATGGGCAAAGAAATACCTTTAGAGTAGAAACGGAACGTGCCTTGTATGATGATGCTGAAGAATTTTCAAGCAAGCTTGCATCTGTAGAAGATGCTTATGAGGTTTTTAGAAAAGCAAAATTAACATCAGATAATACCTTTAAATTCATGCCTTTGGGAAGCATGAAGGAAGGAATGGCAATTGCAGTTTTAGAGGGAAAAAAGGTAATTGAAGATATTATAACTTCAGTAGAAATCGAAGATTATGAAGGTTATGTATATGATTTAAATATAGATAATGCAAGAAATTATATAGCTAATGATGTAGTTGTTCATAATTGTATATATCAATGGAGAGGTGCAGATATAAGAAATATATTAGACTTTGAAAAAGATTATCCAGAGGCAAAAGTTATAAAGCTTGAGCAAAATTATCGTTCAAAAGGAAATATATTAGATGCTGCCAATGTTGTAATTGTAAATAATGCAAATAGAAAAAGTAAAGTTTTAAGAACAGAACAAGAATCAGGAAATAAAATAAAAGTTTATAGAGCTTATTCAGATAGTGATGAAGGTGATTTTGTTGCAACTCAAATAAATAAAATAAAGCAAGAAGAAGAGAAAAAGTATAAAGATTTTGCAATTCTTTATAGAACAAATGCTCAATCACGTATATTTGAAGAAAGTCTAAGAAGAAAGGCTATACCTTATAGGATTTTAGGCGGAACAAGGTTTTATGATAGAAAAGAAATTAAGGATATGATTTCATATCTGAAGGTACTTGTTAATCCTACAGACAGTGTAAGCTTAAGAAGAATTATAAATGTACCTAAGAGAGGTATTGGAGATGCAACGGTAAATAAAGTTATTGACTTTGCAGATGATTATGAATTACCTTTATGGGATGCCTTAAGTACAGTAAGAAATATTCCAACTCTTACAGCAAGAAATTGTGGTGGAATAGAAATTTTTATGGAAATGATGGATAAGTTCATGGAATTAAGTGAAATACTACCTGTATCTAACTTAATTGAAACTATATTAAAGGAAACTGGATATATATCAGAATTAGAAAAATCAAAAGAAATAGAAGATAAAAGCAGAATAGAAAACTTAAAGGAGTTAGTTTCTGATGCAGTTGATTTTGAAAGAAGCAGTGAAGATAAAACCCTTTTAGCATATTTAGAAAAAGTTTCCTTAGTTCAAGATACAGATAAACTAAAAGAAGAAGATGATGCTATAGTTTTAATGACTGTGCATAGTGCTAAGGGATTAGAATTTCCAGTTGTATTTATGGTTGGAATGGAAAATGGAATATTCCCAGGAACAGCATCCTTTGATAGTGAATCTGAAATGGAGGAATCAAGAAGACTTTGTTATGTTGGTATAACAAGAGCAAAAGAGCAATTATTCATGACATCAGCAGAAGTTAGAAGACAATTTGGTAGAACTGTTGCATATGCTCAATCAGATTTTATAGCAGAAATAAAATCTGATTTAAAGGAATATGTGTCAGGAAATAATTCAGCACAAAGTGCTAGGACTTCAATGTTTCCAAGAGATAATAGAAACAATAATCCACATAGTTTAAGAAACAATTCAATAAATATGCCTAAACCTAAGGAACAAAATATACAATCATCTCTTTCAAAGGATGATGTTACTATAGGAAGAAAAGTAAAGCATAGTAAATTTGGTGTTGGAACAATAGTATCAATAGCAAATTCAGGGGATGATAAAAAACTTACAATAGCTTTTGATAATCAAGGAGTAAAAATATTAATGCTTTCATTAGCAAACCTAGAACTTATGTAAAAAGGGAACAGTATAATTAGTTTACAGTGCACAACGCACAGTTCACAGTTTATTTTGCATTGTGAGTGATTAAATAAGAGGCATTAGGTAACAGGTAACAAGTGTCAGGTAAAAGGAATTAGTTTACAATGCACGGTTCACAGTTGATTTTGGGTTGTGAGCGATTAAAGAATATGTAATAGGTAACAAGGAACAGCGCACAATTCATAGCCAGTTTAAGCTTTAGAAAGAATAATTACCATAAGGAATGAAAGAAGTTTTAGTAAACAGATTCAGGAAGACTTTAAACTGAAATAAGCTATTAACTTAGAAACAAAAAACTGTGAATTGTGAACTGATAACTCTCAACTGAATAAAACTGTGCGCTGTGAACTGATAACTGTGCACTGGAAAAGAGGTGTGTTTTATTTGGATAAAAAGCAAAGAATAGAAGAATTAGTAGAAGAATTAAATAGATATGCTTATGAATATTATTCATTAGATAATCCATCTGTTACAGATAAGGAGTATGATGAAAAGTATTATGAACTAAAATCTTTAGAAGACGAAACAGGATACGTATTATCATATTCTCCTACCCTAAGGGTTGGAGATAGAATATTAGAAGGATTTACTAAATATACTCATAAGGCTAGACTATGGAGCTTAGACAAAGCTCAAAGTGTAGGAGAACTACAGGATTGGCATAATAGAAATTTAAAATTTATAAAAGAGATGAATTCAAGGGGAGAAAATTTACCAGCTCCTAGATATGTATTAACAAAGAAATTTGATGGATTAACTATAAATTTAACTTATGATGAAAATGGAATACTATCATCTGCAGCTACAAGAGGAAATGGAGAAGTGGGTGAAGAGGTTTCTGCACAAGTAAAAACAATAAAATCAATACCATTAAAAATAAATTGTAAAGATGTATTTGAGGTTCACGGTGAAGCTATAATGACTACAGAAGCTTTTGAAAGTTATAATAAGGATGCTGTTATCCCTCTTAAAAATCTAAGAAATGGTGCAGCGGGAGCTTTAAGAAATCTTAATTTAAAAGAAACGGCTAAAAGAAATTTATCAGCATTTTTCTATGATGTAGGATATAAAGAAGGCGGAGATTTTAAAACATATGAAGAAATGTTGGACTTCATAAAGGAAAAAGGTCTTCCAATAGATAATTATGTTAAGTTTTGTACTACTCTTGAAGAAATAGAAAGAGAAATAGACTATATAAGAGAAATAAGGTTTGAATTAAATTATGATATTGATGGAGTAGTTATTGCTATTGATGATATAAGAACAAGAGAGCTAATGGGATATACAGTGAAATTTCCAAAGTGGGCAATAGCATATAAATTTGAAGCACAAGAAGCTACAACAAAGCTTTTAGATGTAGAATGGAATGTTGGTAGAAGTGGAAGAGTAGGCCCTACTGCCATACTAGAACCTATAGAGCTAGCTGGAGTAACTGTAAAAAGAGCAACTTTAAATAATATAGATGATATAAGAAGAAAAGGTGTGAAAATAGGCTCAGAAGTTTTTGTAAGAAGATCTAATGATGTTATTCCTGAAATAATGGGAGTAGTTACAGAATCATTAGAAGAGACACAAGAAATAAATGTTCCAAATGCTTGCCCAGCATGTGGAGCACATCTTGTTCAAAATGGAGTTCATTATTTCTGTGAAAATACTCTTTCATGCAAACCTCAAATGGTAAAAACTATTGTTCACTTTGCATCAAGAGATGCTATGAATATTGAAGGCTTTTCAGAAAAAACAGCAGAACAGTTATTTGAAAAGCTAGATATAAAATCTATAGCAGACTTATATAAGCTTAAAAAAGATGAATTATTACAGTTAGAGAAGTTTGGACCAAAGAAAGCACAAAACTTATTAGATGCAGTTGAAAGAAGTAAAGATTGTGAATTATATAGATTTATATATTCTTTAGGGATTCCTAATGTTGGAGTTAAGACTGCTAAAGATTTAGTTAATAAGTTTAAGTCATTAGATGGATTAAAAAGAGCAACTTTTGATGAGTTAGTTTCAGTACAGGATGTTGGTGGAATTGTAGCTAAATGCGTTTTAGAGTTCTTTAAAGAAGAAAAGACATTAAATACAATAAGTGAGCTTTTAGAACTTGGTGTTAATCCTAGGTTTGAAGAAAAAGAAATAATAGCAAGTCCTTTTGAAGGAAAAACTGTAGTTGTAACAGGTACTTTAAAAAATTATTCAAGAACAGATATTAAGTCAAAGCTTGAATTACTTGGAGCTAAGGTTTCAGGAAGTGTAAGTAAAAAAACTGATTTTGTAATAGCTGGAGATGAAGCTGGTTCAAAATTGGATAAAGCTATCGAACTTGGAGTAAATGTATTAAATGAAGAGGAGTTTGAAGCTATAATAAAGGAGTAAGTAGAAATGGGTAAATTTAGAGCTAAGGATTTTTTTACATTAATATGTACTTTAGCTGCAATAGCAACTAGTGTAATTATAGTTCTTACCTTTTTAACCACATATCATTTCATAAATATCATGCCTATATTTAATTCTTATCTATTATTACAAATAGGAATATGCTTAACTATGGCATTATGGGCAATAAGATTTTTTATATACAGATCAGGTAGAGAAAAATATATATATTCATCAATATGTATAATTATATCTGTTATAAGTTTATTTTTTATAATAAACTTAGTAAAATAAATTAGCTAATAAATAAAATAGAAGTAGGCTTAAAATCTACTTCTATTTTATTATTTTAGTTGTGATTTTAAAGAGGAACATATTTCTCAAATTTTTGAATTACATCTTCATAAATATTATCTAATACCTTAAAATCTATAGAGTTTATATAATAAGATTCTAAATCATCATGAAGTCTATGAGCTTCAGAAATTAAAAAAATAGCTTTATTAATTAAGTCATAAAAAACTTTTTTATTGTAATTTATATCTTCCTTATTTCTTGAAAGTATAGAGGTATTACAGAAATCTTCAATATTATATAATTTTCCATTAAAGGAAGTTTGACTAATTTCATTTTCTGTTAAGACACAGGTAGAAATTTCAGGAATTAAAATATGCTCTATTCTTTCAGGAATGAACGGATCATGCATATATTCCACGAAGTAGCCTTTCTTTTGAGCAAGTTTACCTATTTCTAATAAAATAGTTGTTTTACTAAATCCAGGACCGCCTTTTAATACAAATTTATGCTTAAATTCATTAGTAAGGTCATTAGCAAAAGTGATTATTCCATTTGGAGTAAATGCCGTTGCAAATAAATGTCTTTCATCACCAAATCCAGGTTTTTGCTTATTAAAGATTTCTTCTTTTAGGCTTTCAGATATAGTTATTATTTTACTATATTCCAAAGCACTAGAATTTAATCTACTCCAGTCATCATGGATAGACTTTGCAGAAGATAGAAATGTATAAGCTCTTTGAAAATTATTGCTAATATCCTTACAAATATTTATAATGTTCCCCTTATTTGAAGAAAGAGCATCAGTGTCAAGTGCAATCCCCATATTAAGGATTTCATCTACTGCGCCTGGATGAATTGGATCAACCATATGAGGTGATGTACCATCTAAAATGGCTAATCCTAGTTCCTTTATAACAATTCCATCTAAAGAATTATTATCAGAAGAACAATGATGATATTCTATAGAATATCCTTTATTCTTAAAGTGGGCAGCAACTTTTTTCATTAAAGAGGACTTGCCTGTTCCAGGGCCACCTTTCATGCAGATAATTCTATTCGCATCTTTTTGTGTTAATATATACTTATAAAATGAGAAAAATCCCTTATAAGTATTTCCTCCTGGAAAAAGATGCCTTTCTTTTGGATAAGTCAAGTATATCACTCCTAATAATTGTTTTATTCATTTAATTTTCAATAATAATATATGTGTATATTTAGAAAGTGAAACAATATTAGTAAATTTAATATTATGTATAATATTAACTAACAACTTTTAAATATACAGAAAGTTTCAATTAATAAAAAGACAAAAAAATGCATATACTTTTAATATTACAAATTAAAAATATGGTTTTTTATAATATTTTCATTAAAATATTATAAAAAATAAAAATATATAAAAAAAATCAAAAAAAGTATTGAATAAAAATAAAAAATAGGTGTATAATTATGCTATCGCAATTTTGAGAGATTGTATATTTAATCATAATAAGTAATTAATTATAAAGAGGGGGAATTTGAAATGAAAAAAGGAATGATAAAGAAAATTTTAGCTGTAACTATAGTTGGGGTTATGGGATTAGGTTTAGTAAGCTGTGGTGGAAAGAAAGATGCTAAAGATAAACTTTCAGAAATAAAAGAAAAAGGCAAATTAGTAGTTGGTTTAAGTGCAGACTATGCTCCATACGAGTTTCATATATTAGATGAGAATGGACAAGATAAAATAGTTGGATTTGATGTTGATATAGCAAATGAAATAGCAAAGGATCTTGGAGTAGAATTAGAATTACAAGATATGAATTTTGAAAATTTAGTAGCTGGAGTTTCTTCAGGTAAAATAGATTTAGCTATATCAGGAATGACTCCAGATGAGGAAAGAAAAAAATCAATAGATTTCTCAGATATATATTACACTGCTGAACATGGTATGTTAGTAAGAGTAGCTGATAAAGATAAATATAAAACATTTGAAGATTTAAAGGGACAAAAGGTTGGAGCACAAATGGGTGCTATTCAAGCAGAAATAGCAGAAGAGAAAGTGCCAGAAGCAAATCTTCAATTACTTTCAAATGTTAATGATTTAGTTCTTGCTTTAAAGGGTGGAAAAATTGAAGCTTTAGTAGTAGAATTACCAGTTGCTCAAATGATAGTTAAAAATAATCCAGAACTTACAATCGGAGAAGAAAAAGTAAAAGATACTGAAGGTGGTTCTGCAGTAGGAATTCAAAAGAATCAAGAAGCTTTATTAGAGAAGGTAAATGCTACAATCAATAGAATTAAAGAAGAAAAGTTATTAGATAAATTTATTATAGAAGCAAATGAATTGGCAGAAAAGCAAAAATAATTATTAAGGAGGGTATAAGCCTTGTCATTAGATTTTAGTGTATTAGCTGGAAATATGGATTATTTCTATAAGGGTGTTCAGTGGACAATATTAATATCACTTTTAAGTGTTCTATTTGGAGTTATATTTGGTGCATTATTAACTCTTATGAAAAGATCAAAATTTAAAATTGGAAAAGTAAAACCTCTAAGTATGTTGGCAACAGCATATATAGAAATAATTAGAGGAACGCCAATGTTATTACAAATTATGTTAGTTTATTATGGATTTGATCAGTTATTAAATATAAATATGGATCCTCTACCAGCTGGTATTATAGCAGTTTCTTTAAATTCAGCAGCCTATGTTTCTGAGATTATAAGAGCAGGTATAGATGCTGTAGATAAGGGACAATTAGAAGCTGCAAGAAGTCTAGGAATGAGCCAATTTATGGCTATGAGGCTTATAATAATGCCACAAGCAACTAAGAACATTTTACCTGCTATAGGTAATGAATTTGTTACAGTAATAAAGGAATCTTCAATGGCATCTGTAATAGGGGTTGGAGAAATTATGTATAGTGCAAAAGTCATTACAGGAAAAACTTTTAGAGCATTTGAACCTTTAATTGTTGCAGCTATATTCTATTTTGTTATTACATTTACGCTTGGAAGAATTATGAATTATATAGAAAGGAGAATGAAGGCTAGTGATTCACGTTAATAACTTGCATAAGTATTTTGGAGAAAACGAAGTTTTAAAAGGCATTAATGAAAACATAAAAAAAGGTGAAGTTGTGGTTGTAATTGGTCCTTCAGGCTCTGGGAAAAGCACTTTTCTAAGATGTTTAAATTTATTAGAAGCACCAACAGATGGTGAGATAATATTTGAAGGTCAAAATATAACAGATAAAAATATAGATATAAATAAAATAAGAGAAAAAATGGGAATGGTATTTCAACAATTTAATTTATTCCCACATAAGACAGTTTTAGAAAATATAACTATATCGCCTATAAATGTAAAAAATAAATCAAAAGCAGAAGCTGAAAAAATAGCAAAAGATTTACTAGCAAAAGTTGGATTGCTAGAAAAATCTGATGCTTATCCATCATCTTTATCAGGTGGACAAAAGCAAAGAATTGCAATAGCAAGAGCTTTGGCTATGGAACCAGATGTTATGCTATTTGATGAACCAACATCTGCTTTAGATCCAGAAATGGTTGGGGAAGTTTTAAATGTTATGAAAAGCCTAGCTAAAGAAGGAATGACTATGGTTGTTGTAACTCATGAAATGGGATTTGCAAAGGAAGTTGGAGATAGAATAATATTTATGGATGGCGGTAATATAGTAGAACAAGGAGTACCAGAAGAAATATTTACAAATCCTAAGAATCCAAGAACTATAGATTTCTTATCAAAAGTACTTTAGAGATTTAAAAATCAGTTTTGTATTTATACGAAGCTGATTTTTTTCTTTAATAAATTATAAAAAGTTTATCATGAGAATAAGTATTTATAATTTCTTCCTTTAGTGGCGAAGGTTCATATATAGGTTCATGTTGACTTAGAGTGAAAGGTTGGAATAATGAAACTTATATGACCTTTTCTAATTTTTTGTTATAAAATTAGATTATAATAATATATATAATAATGAAATAGTGAAAGATAAAAGTATAAGAAAGTTAAGATATGAAAAGATATGGAGTATTTATATTTGCCAGATAAAAAAATGATAATGACTAATTACTAATTATTATTAATATATAGTGTTTTATTTCTAAATTATTAATTTTATATTGAGAAAAATATGAAATATTAACTGGAAAGGATATGAATTGAAAAAAATGTAAATTAATATAAATATATTGTAATTTAAACTTATTTTGTATTATAATAATTGTATAGATTATTAATTTTATATATAGTAAAATATAGATATTAATTATAGAATTAGAATATAAAGATAAAATTATTATATAAGTGCAAGAGAATGTAGAGTTAAGCACAAGAGTCTAGGATGTAATATCCTCTTTTTGCTAAGCTCTTTTTTAGTTTTAAAAAATATAAAGCTAAGTATCAAATGAATTTATAATAAGATAAACTTTTAGTATTTACTATTTTATCTAATATGTATTTAGACTAATATTGAAGTCATTAAGGTATACTTAAGTATTTTAATAGCACTTTTGTAAATGATTACAAAGAAGGAGTTAAAGGGAGATGAATAATTTTAAAAGTCTTTTAGAGGACAACCCTATAGTAGCAGCTGTAAAGGATGAAAAGGAACTAGATCTAGCATTACAAAGTGATATTCAAGTTATTTTTATTTTGTTTGGTGATATATTAAATATTAAGACCATAAGTGAAAAGATATATAAAAGTAATAAAACTGGAATATTACATGTTGATTTAGTTGAAGGAATTTCTAGCAAGGAAGTAGCGTTAAGATTTATTAAGGAAAACACAAGATTTGAGGGCATAATAAGTACCAAATCTCAAGTTATAAGGGCAGGTAAAAAACTTGGATTTATAGCGATACAGAGAGTATTTATGATAGATAGTTTGTCAAAGGAAAATATGAAGAATCATTTGGTAGAAGAATGTGATGCAGTAGAAATTTTACCAGGATTGCTATTTAAGATAATTAAAGAACTTTCATTAACTCTTAATAAGCCTTTAATAGCAGGAGGATTAATCTCTGATAAGGAAGATGTAATGGAGACACTAAAAAGTGGAGCAACATGTATATCTACAACTAAAAAGGAAATTTGGTATATGTAGAAATGGAGATCTGGAGAGAAATCTACATAGGAGTGTTTTTTATGCATTTCTATGTAGTTTTTTTATAAAAAATTATAAAAGGGGAGAGCAAAATGCAAGCTTATTTTTCAGAATTCTTAGGTACTCTTATTTTAATTCTACTTGGTAACGGAGTTGTTGCAAATGTGGTATTAAGAAAAACAAAGGGAAATTCTTCAGGTTGGATCGTAATTACAGCAGGATGGGGGTTCGCTGTAGCAATAGCAGCCTATATTACAGGATGGATGGGTGGAGCTCATTTAAATCCAGCAGTAACTATTGGACTTGCAGCATCAGGATTATTTCCATGGGATAAAGTTTTAATGTATATTGTTGCTCAAATGCTTGGAGCTATGGTAGGAATGCTTCTAGTATATGCTAACTACAAATTACATTATGATGAAACAACAGTTGGAGAAGACGTAAGAGGAACCTTCTGTACAGCCCCAGCTATAAGAAGTAACTTATACAATTTTATCTGTGAATTTACTGGGACTTTTATATTATTAATAGGCATAAGAGGAATAACTTATAGTGAAGTATTTAAAACTACTTTCCAAAGCTCTGGTGGAGAAATCGTTGGTACAGTAGGAATTATGGCATCATTTTTAGTAGGTATATTAGTATGGGCAATTGGTTTATCATTAGGAGGAACAACTGGTTATGCAATAAATCCAGCTAGAGATTTAGGACCTAGAATAGTACATGCTTTCTTACCAATGAAAAACAAAATAGATTCAGATTGGGGATATGCATGGATACCAGTAATAGCACCAATACTTGGGGGAGTTGTTGGTAGCTTAGTTTTTGATTTTGTATTAAAATTATAATAAATAGGATTGTAGATGAGGGAGTGAGAGATTATGAAAAAATACATTATAGCTTTAGACCAAGGTACGACTAGTTCAAGATCAATTGTATTTGATAAGGAACAAAATATTTTAGGTATTAGCCAAAAGGAATTTACACAAATATATCCTAAAGAAGGATGGGTAGAACATGATCCATTAGAAATTTGGGCTACTCAATATGGTGTTCTTCAAGAAGTTATTGCTAAGACAAATATTAGCCAAGATGAAGTAGCAGCAATAGGTATAACAAATCAAAGGGAAACTACAATAGTATGGGACAAGAATACAGGAAACCCTGTATATAATGCAATAGTTTGGCAATGTAGAAGAACTGCAGATATTTGTGATGCTTTAAAAGCTAAAGGGTTAGAGGGATATATAAAAGAAAATACTGGATTAGTTGTTGATGCATATTTTTCAGGAACTAAGATTAAGTGGATATTAGATAATGTAGAGGGTGCAAGAGAAAAGGCAGAAAGAGGAGAATTATTATTTGGTACTGTAGATACATGGCTTGTATGGAAGCTAACTAACGGAAAAGTTCACGTTACAGACTATACAAATGCTTCTAGAACAATGCTTTATAATATAAAAGAATTAAGATGGGACGATAAGATTTTAGAAGAATTAAATATTCCAAAATCAATGTTACCAGAAGTAAGAAATTCATCAGAAGTTTATGGATATACTAACCTTGGTGGTAAGAGTGATATAATGGTTCCTATAGCTGGAATAGCTGGAGATCAGCAATCAGCATTATTTGGACAAACATGCTTTGAAAAGGGAGAAGCTAAAAATACTTATGGAACTGGATGTTTCTTATTAATGAATACAGGAGAAGAAATGGTTGAAAGTAAAAATGGACTTTTAACTACTATTGCAATTGGACTAGATGGAAAGGTTCAATATGCTTTAGAAGGTTCCGTTTTCGTTGGTGGAGCAGTAGTTCAATGGCTTAGAGATGAATTAAAACTAGTTAATGATTCAGCTGATACTGAATATTTTGCTACTAAGGTTGACGACAATGGAGGAGTTTATATAGTACCGGCTTTTGTTGGACTAGGAGCACCACATTGGGATATGTATGCAAGAGGAGCTATATTTGGTTTAACTAGAGGAGCAAATAGAAACCATTTAATTAGAGCTGCTTTAGAATCTATAGCATATCAAACTAAGGATCTTATAGATGCTATGAAGGAAGATGTAGGAACTGAACTTAAGGGAATAAAAGTAGATGGAGGAGCAAGTAGAAATAAATTCTTAATGCAATTCCAAGCAGATATAGTAGGTACAAATGTAATTAGACCTATAATATCAGAAACTACTGCTTTAGGAGCTGCATGCTTAGCAGGTCTTGCTGTAGGATTCTGGAAGGATAAAGAAGAAATTAAGAAGTTCTGGCATATGTCAGATGAATTTGAGCCACAGTTAGATGCTGATAAAGTTAATAAGTATTATCATGGATGGCAAAAAGCTGTTAAGAGATCATTAAAGTGGGAAGAAGAATAAGATAAAAATAGGGTTGCGAAAGCAACCCTTTTTTAATGAAGAATGTAGAATTAAGGAAAAAACTCCTTTCGGAGTTTATAAAATATTGATAATGGAGAAATTTGTTTTTGAATTTATATTTTCAATGGTCTTCTCAGAAATGGTCAATAGATTTATAATTAGAGCATATTAACCGATATGGTCAATGGAGGCTGTTATGAATATTAAATTCTTTAATTTACCAATAGATAAACAGCAAAAGATATTAAATGCTGCCTATAAAGTTTTTTCAGAAAACAATTATAAAAAGGCTTCAATGTCTGAAATTGCAAATGAGGGTGGAATATCAAAGTCATTACTGTTTCATTATTTTACCAATAAAAAAGAATTATATATGTATTTATGGAATCACTCTATAGAAATAACAAGGGAAGCTACTTCAAAATATAGTGTCTTAGATACGGAGGATTTTTTTGAAATGTTATATAGGGCATTATCGGCTAAGTGTTCACTTATGAAAAAATATCCTCACATATATGCATTTTCCCTTAATGCCTATTATGAGCAGTTAGCAGATATTGCGGACTCCATTCAGAAAAGTTTTGCAGATGCAACTTTGGATAGTGAAATTAAAGTATTTGAAAAAATAGATACTTCTGTTTTTCGTTCAGATATAGACTTAAAACTTATGTATAAAGAGATAATGTACTCTGTTGATGGATTTATGCTTAATAAGTATCGTTCTCAAAATATAGTTGTTGATGAAATTGAAAAGGAAATGAAATTACTAATAGAATTTTGGAAAAAAGTATATATGCACAATGAACAAGAGAAATAAAAGATAAAAAGTATTTTACCAATAGTGATAATCCCAATAAGGTTAATTTTGAAATTACAAGGTTTATTTATGAAAGGATAGGCTGATTAATATGATAATAAAAGAATATGGAAATGAAAACAAAGAAACTATAATGCTACTTTATGGTGGTGGATTGTCATGGTGGAATTATAAATATGAAATTGAATATTTAAAAAACAATTTTCATATTATTATTCCAATTTTAGATGGACATTCAGGAAGTGATGCAGAATTTATATCTATTGAAGAAAATGCAAGTCGGATAATTGAATATATTGATGAACATTGTAGTGGACATATTCTAATGATGGGAGGGCTTTCTTTGGGTGGACAAATACTTATTGAAATATTATCTCAGAAAAGTGATATTTGTGACTATGCCATTATAGAAAGTGCTTTAACAATACCAATGAAAGTTACTAATAAAATGGTGGATTTTTCTTTTTCTATGTTCTATGGTCTAATTTCAAAAAAGTGGTTTTCAAAGTTGCAATTCAATTCTTTAAAAATTAGAAAAGATTTGTTTAATGAATACTATTATGATAGTTGTAATATTAATAAGGAAAGTCTAATTGCTTTTATGAAAGCTAATACTAAGTATGAGATTAAAAGTACTCTTAAAAATACTTCTGCCAAAGTACTAATATTAGTTGGTGGAAAAGAAAGAGCAATAATGAAAGCTTCAGCTAGAAAAACACAAGAGATAATTAAAGGAAGTAAATTAGAAATATTAGATGGGTATTATCATGGGGAACTAAGCATCAATCACCCAGAGCAATATGTAGAGAAATTAGAAAATCTTATTTTCACCACATCCATCTTAGGCGAATAGAAATATATTAGTCTCATAATTAATATATTATTGGGGTTTCATTTTTTATATTAATAGTTATTTTAAACCAGTACTTAAATTGCCCCCTAACAACTAGTTGTTGTTAGAGTTAATTATTAAAGGAAATTAGAATTTATCTAAACAGTTATTTCAATTTGATTATCTTCAATACCAATAATGCAGCTTTCATAATAGCCATCTCCAGTAGTTCTTGGACCACTTATAACTTCATAACCATCACTTTTTAATTTAGAAGTTAATTCATTAACCTTTTCCATACTACCTACACTAAAAGCAATGTGAATATATCCAGTACGAGTTAAAGTTTTTTCTCCATTTTCCATTTGTGGTTTATTCATTATCTCTAATCTAGCACCATCATCAAAGGTTAAAAAATAAGACCTAAAATTAGTGTTTTTATTATGATAACAATCATTTGAAGTTGCCCCAAAATACTTAATAAAAAAGTCCTTTGCTTTTTCTAAGTCCTCTACATACATTGCAATATGTTCTATCTTCATAAATACCTCCATAAATTGAATTTATTTGTTATTTAATTATAGCATCCTTTTTAAACATTTAATCATGAATGTAGAATTAAGGAGTAAATTCCTAAATATATGGATAATTTTCATAATTCCGAATGAAATGAGGAATTATTACCTTTAGTATATAAGGAGATAGATATTATATTCTGGCGACTTGGAGCTTGCGACGGAGCAAAGAATATAATATCTATCCCTTTTTTTGTTCTATAAAAGAAATAAGAAAATAAATATAGTAGTAAGAAATTAAATATAGTTTATGGGGGAATAATGAAACTTAAGTTTGACTTTAATTTTTTATTACTTGAATTTAGGGATTTATATTATATTTTAGAAAAAATAAGAAAAGAGACTGATTTAAAGGTAATATGCTCAAGGCTAATTAAGGTATTTAAGGAAATAATTATAACAATCCACTTAAATAATAAATTATTTTATAATAGTGAAAATTCACTTGTAGAAAATATCGAATATTTATCTAGAAAAGATATAATTCCATATGAGCTTATGAAATATATAATAAATTATTTAGAAAATTTATATTATATAAGAGATATATTGAATGATGACAATGTGGATATATCAAAAAAATTAGAGTATAAGGATTTATTAAAGGATGAAAAAGTAATTTATAGAGTATGCGTATGGCTTGTAATAAACTGCGGTGAGGAGGATTATTCTCTTTTCTATGATAAGCTAAGTGAAGCTGAAAAAAATGTTTTTAATGAATATTTAAATTATGATGAAAGAGATGAAAATAATTATTCCACAGATTTGTTAAATTCTATAAATGGAATTGAGTACCAAAAGGAAATTGAAGAAGATGAAGAAGATGATGAAATAAATTCAGCAGAAGAATATTTACTAGCAGGAGAATTATATTATTTAGGTAAGAATGTTGAGAAAGACTATTGCAAAGCTAAGGAATACTTTGAAAAAGCAGCAGAAGAAGGTAGCGAATATGCAGAAAGTTATTTAGGACTTTTTTATGAAAAAGGGTATGGCGGAGAAAAGGATATAGAACAGGCTTTATATTGGTATAAGAAGGCTGCCTTAAAAGGAAATTCATTCTCACAATATTCTCTGGGATATATGTATTTTGCAGGAGAAGAAGTAGAAAGGAATTTAGAATATTCTTTTAAGTGGTACAAAGAAGCAGCAGAAAGTGGTTTTGCTCCAGCACAATATGCACTGTCTTATCTTTATAAGAATGGGGAAGGCTGTGAGCAAAGTAATTTCAAAGCATATTATTGGTTAGAGGAATCAGCGGAAAACGATTTTGAAGATGCTTATTATATTTTAGGACAATCCTATCTAGAAGGTAATAATATAGAAACTAATTATAAAAAAGCATTTTTTTATTTGTCTAAGGGAGCAGAAAAAAATGATATTAGTTGCTTAGAAAGTCTAGGGGACATGTATTATTGGGGATTATATGTAGATGAAGATAAGGAAAAAGCATTTTCATTATATGATAAAAGTATAGAAGAAGGTAATACAAGTCTTTACTATAAAGTTGGAAAATTATATGAAGAAGAAAATAAATTTGAAATGGCATTATTAAATTATTTAAAAGGACATAATAATGGAGATTTGAAGTCTACTCAAAGACTTGGAATAATGTATTACAATGGAGAAATAGTTGAAATAGATAAAAGAAAAGCATTAACTTATATGAAGTTAGCTACAGAAAGTGAAGATCCACACTCACTTTATGTTATAGGTATAGCATATCTAAAGGATGACAGAAAAAAAGGAATAAAATATTTAAAATTGGCTTATGATAAAGGTTCTTATAATGCAGCAGAGGCTCTTGCAAGCGAATACTTACTAGATTTAGTAAATGAAAAGAAAATAAATGAAGATGAATTGTTAGAATATATAACTACAGCTAAAGAACATGAAATGGTAGAAGCAATATATTACTATGGATTACTTCATGTTTATGGAGCATGTGTAGAAAAAAACAATGAAAAAGCCTTTAAATACTTTTTAGAAGCAGCTGAAAAGGGATCTGAAAAGGCAATGATAAAGCTTGGGCATTGGTACAAACATGGAATATTCGTTAAAGCAAATTCAAGAGAAGCAATAGAATGGTATAAAAATGCAGCAGAAAATTATAATACAGAAGCTTTATTAAATATAATAGAGATTCATGAAAAAGGAATAGGAATAGATAAAAATTATAAAAAAGCTTTAGAGGGAGCATATCTTTTAAAGGAAATTAATATTGTTGAAGGAAACTTGAAATTAGCATATTATTATTTAAAGGGAATAGGTGTACAGGCATCTAAAGAAGAGGCCGGTAAATATATAGAAGAATTATTGATATTAGATGAAGGAAAAGCTTTCAATTTTTTAGGAGAGCTAGCAGAAGAAAATTTGTTTGATAAAAAAGAAGAGGATGCAGTAGAGTATTATTTAAAGGCTATTTCCCTAGGTGAAACTAAAGCATATTCAAATTTAGAATATTATTTATATAAAAGAGGAAGAAGCATAGATGAGTTTGAAAATTTAGAGAAAACTATAGAAAAAATAAATTATAAACTTGATAGAGGAAAGAGTATTTTCATAGAGGGAAAAAATAAAATAGAGCAAGGTAAAAGAGATAATAACTACAGTTTAATAAAAGAAGGAATTAAGCAGTTAAAGAAAAGTGTACATTTAGGATTCTATGATGCTATAAAAGATATAATAGATTATTATGAAAATGAGGAAAAAACTAAAAGTAACTTAATTGAATTGTTTAAATATAAGCAAAAGTCAGTTTATTATGGAATAAGCAATTAAAGAGAATGAAGAGACTTTATCAGAATTTTAATATAAATTCTGATAAAGTCTCTTATATATCTTATAAAAAGGAATTTCATGAAGTTTTCATAAGATACTTAGAAATTTTAATAAAATATTGATTATTAATTTATTATGTTAAGCATATGTAGCATTAATGCCAATATATAATTATATGATTCTAAAAAATATATAATGATAAAAAATATAATAATTATGTATTTAAAAAATATTTATTGAAGAAATTTAAAAATTAACAATATAATTATCTTAATAAAATAAAATTTCAAAAAATTAAAAAAATATTGAAATAAAAAAATATTAGTGTATAATAGAATTATAGTTAAGGTAAAATAATACAACTTAAATGTAAAACGATATCAGGAGGTAATAATTATGGCAGAAGATATGGAAGTAATAATATTTGAAATTATTAGTCAAGGTGGTACAGCAAAAGGATTAGCTTATGAAGCTTTAGCAGCGGCAGAAGATGGAGACTTTGATAAGGCAGAAGAGTTATTAAAAGAAGCAGATGTATGCTTAGGAGAAGCACATAAGATACAAACTAGTATAATCCAAGCAGAAGCAAGAGGCGAAAAAACAGAAGTATCAGTATTATTTGTACATGCTCAAGATCATTTAATGACAGCAATTGAAGCCAAAACTTTAATTGAACACATTATAAAGTTACACAAAAAAATTGCAGATAAATAATAATTTGAAATTTATAGTTAAAGGAGGTATTTAAACTTATGGGAAGAAAATCTGTTGTTAGTGATTTAAAAGCCAAAAGAACAGATTATAATATACCAACCTTTGGATATAAAAGTGCTTTAGTAATATTATTAGGAGCTATAACTGGAACCATAATATTACCAATGATTTTAAGTACTTTAGGTGTAAGTACAAATTTTAGTATATTGCTAGGAAATACATTTATAACAAGTTTTGCTATTACTTATTCAAGATATTTTATAGAAACTAAAAAGGGATATTGTAAAGCTTTTTGGATGAACTATGCATTTTTTGCATTTTCTTTTGGAATTATATCATATTTATGGAAATACTTAAATTTCTTCATATAACTTAAGGCTTATGAAACATAATTTCATAAAATTTAAAAAAACATGAAAGAAAATATTGAATAATTTTTGAAAACGATTTATAATAAAGACAAAGAATTCATATTATAAAAATTATTCTAATAATTAGAAAAATTAAAAAATTGGAGGTATTATTTATGAAAGTTTTATTTGTATGCTCACAAGGAATGTCAAGTGCCATAGCAGTAAATGCGCTAAAGAAAGAAGCAGAAAAAAATGGTGTATCAATGGAAGTAAAAGCTGTAAGTACACAAGAATTTGAAGAAGAAGTTAAAGAAGGTTATGACGTAGCAATGGTGGCACCACAAGTTAGACATCGTTTTGATTATTTAAAAGAATATGCAGATGCAGCTAATGTTCCATGTGCATTAATACAGCCTCAAGCTTATAGCCCATTAGGTGGACCAAAGCTATTAAAACAAGTTAAAGATCTTGTAGAAGCTAAATAGTTTTATACAAGCTTTAAATAAATTTACTTTTCATTTTATTTTATTTATTATAAGGGGGAATCAGTTTATGAACAATTTTGCTGAATTTTTAGATAAGAAATTATCTACGCCAATGGCAAAATTAGCAGAGCAACGTCATTTGCGTGCTGTGCGTGATGGTATTATAGCTACATTACCATTAATCATTGTTGGATCATTTTTCTTAATAATCGCAAACCCACCACTTCCAGAAGCATGGGGAATTACTAAAACATTAAAGGCTAATGCCGCAACAATAGTACTTCCTTTTAGAATGACAATGTATATTATGACAATTTATGCTTGTTGGGGAATAGGATATAGTTTAGCTAGATCTTATAAACTTGACGGAGTTACTGGAGGTACATTATCAGCAGCAGCATTTTTCTTAACACTTGTACCAAAGAGTGCAGCAGCATTAGCTCCAGAGTTAATGGAAATAGTTAAGGGAAATCCAGATCTTTTAAAATGGTATCAAGGAGTACCTCAAGGATTCCAAATGCCTATGGCAAACATGGGTGGAGGCGGAATGTTCGTTGGTATTATAGTATCAATACTTGCAGTTGAAATATTTAGATTTACAAATAAAAGTGGATTTAAAATTTCAATGCCAGAACAAGTTCCACCATCAGTTGCAAGAAGTTTTGAAGCGCTAACACCAGCAGCAATTATAGTTTTATTAATAGGCTCAATAACTTACTATGCAAAATTTGATTGGCATGGATTTGTTGGAAAGCTAGTTGCACCATTAGTATCAGCTTCTGATACATTACCAAGTGTTTGGATATTAGTACTATTAGTTACATTCTTCTGGTCATTTGGTATCCACGGTGTGTCAATAGTTGGATCTATTGCAAGACCATTATGGTTAGTTTTATTAGAACAAAATTCAACTGCAGCAGCAGCTGGACAAACTTTACCAGCAATAGCAGCAGAACCTTTCTTCCAATGGTTTATATGGATTGGAGGATCAGGATGTACAATAGGATTAGTTATATGTTTAGCGATATTTGCTAAATCAAGTTATGCTAAACAACTAGGAAGAGTTGCTTTAGTTCCAGGTATATTTAATATTAATGAGCCAATTATATTTGGTGCACCAGTAGTTTTAAACCCAACATTAATAATACCATTTATAATTACTCCATTAGTAACAGGAACATTAGCATGGATTGCTACATCTGTAGGATTAGTATCTAGAGTTATAGTAACAGCACCTTGGACATTACCAGGACCAATTGGAGCATTTATAGCAACAAATGACTGGAGAGCGGCAGTACTAAATGTAGTTTGTATAATAATTTCAGTAGTAATTTATTATCCATTTGTTAAAATGTATGATAAGAAGTTATTACAAGAAGAACAAGGCGAAGCTATAGCTGAATAAAATAAGAATCATTAGAGTGGTGAAGAAATTCACCACTTTATTTTAAAAAAATTTAGAGGTGAACAATATGGGAAAGTTAGGAATATCAATTTACTCAGAAAAAACAACAGAGGAAGCAATATATAAATATATAGATACAGCTAGTGAATATGGATTTAGTAGAATATTTTCCTGTTTACTTTCAGTAAATGATACTAAAGAAAATATAAAAAATAAATTTAAAAAAATAAATGAATATGCAAAATTGAAGGGCTTTGAAATTATAGTAGATGTAAGTCCAAGAGTTTTTGACGAATTAGGAATAAGCTATAAAGATTTAAGCTTCTTTAAAGAAATTGGAGCAGATGGACTTAGGTTAGATATGGGATTCACTGGTTCAGAAGAATCATTAATGACTTTTAATGATGAAAATCTTAAAATTGAAATCAATATGAGTAATAATACTAATTATATAGATACAATAATTGATTATATGCCTAATAAAGATAATTTAATTGCTTGTCATAACTTCTATCCACATAGATATAGCGGTTTAAATTTTGAACATTTCATGAAATGTACAGAAAGATTTAATAAGCATGGATTAAGAACAGCTGCGTTTATAACAAGTCAAAATGAAGGAACATTTGGTCCTTGGCCAGTTACAGATGGGCTTCCTACATTAGAACTTCATCGTAACTTACCAATAGAAGTTCAAGCAAAGCATTTAATAGCTTTAGGTAATATAAATGACATAATAATATCAAATTGTTATCCTACAGAAGAAGAAATGAAAAAGCTAGGTACTATGAGAAAAGATATGGTAACCTTCGATGTTTATCTTGAAGAGTCTACCCCAGAAATAGAAAGAAAAATATTATTTGAAGAAAAGCACTTTAATCGTGGAGACTTTTCAGATAATTTAATTAGATCAACACAAAGCAGAGTTAAGTATAAAGGACATAAGTTTGAACTATTTAATGCACCAGAAATAATAAAAAGAGGTGATATAGTAATAGAGAGCAGTGAATATGGTCATTATGCTGGCGAACTTCAAATTGCATTAAGTGATATGAAGAATAGTGGAAAATCTAATGTTGTAGGACATATTAAAGAAGATGAAATATTTATTTTAGATTATATAAAACCATGGCAAAAATTCAACTTCAACTTAATCAAGTAATTGGAGGTTAATTTATGTATTTTTTAGGGATAGATGGTGGCGGTACTAAAACATGCTTCACATTAATAAATGAAAATGGAAAAGTTATTAATAGAGTTATAAAGGGAACTTGTCATCCAGCTCAAATAGGATTTACTAATCTAGAGATATTATTAACAGAAGGATTAGAAGAAATAATAAAGTCTAGTAATATTTCTAAAGAAGAAATTACAAAAAGTTATTTAGGATTAGCTGGCTATGGAATAGTAAAAGAAATTGCAGAAGGAATAGCACAGGTTGTTTCTAGAGTATTTAGTAAAATGGATTATATCTTAAATAATGATGTAAGAGTTGCAATAGCAGGTGCATTAGCAGGCGAGGATGGTATTAATGTTGTCGCTGGTACAGGTTCAATAGCATTAGCATTAAAAGATGAAAAAGTCTTAAGATGTGGTGGATGGGGCTACTCTATAGGTGATGAAGCTTCAGCATATTGGATAGGTAAAAAAGCATTAGCTTTATTTAGCAAACAAAGTGATGGAAGATTAGAAAAAGCACCATTATATGAAATATTTAAAAAGGAACTTGGATTAAAGACAGATTTTGAAATAGTTTCTTATGTAAATGAAAAATTAAAAGGTGATAGAGGTGAAATAGCAAAGCTTGCTAAATTATGCTCTGATGCTGCAAAATCAGGAGATGAGGGTGCAATAGCAATATTTAATGAAGCTGCTATAGAACTTTCACAAATGATAAGAACATTAGCAAAAAATTATGATAAAAATGTAGTAAAAGTATCATATACAGGCGGAGTATTCAAAAGTGGAGATTTAATTCTAAAACCATTAAGAGAAAACTTAAAAGGATGCAATATTGAGTTAGTAGAGCCACAGTTAGATCCAGATTTGGGTGCATGTTTGCTTGCATATATTAATTCAGGAAATAAGATTACTAAAGAAATCATAATAAAAATGAAAGAATGAGAAATTCAAAAAAATAATTTAGGTAATCTGAATTATAGGAAAAAATGAAGAAGTTATGTAAATAAAAAGAGAAATTCTTCCGAATTTCTCTTTTTATTTTTTAAAATTTCAAGGCATTTATTTCTTAATTCTTTCACTGAAATTTCAAATATTTATTTAAAATGAATTTTCATTTTCCATTATTAATTACATAAAATCATAATCAACAGTGATTACACAATTGTATTGTGGATGTTCTTTTTTTATAGATGTCTTTATATCAGCTATCATTTTTTCTTGTTTTTTCTTATTTCCTGATTCTGAAGCTTCTAAGACTATATCAAATATCAAGTTTTTAATATCGCCTTCACCAACTATTCTAAAATCATGCATTGATTTTATTTCAGGATATTTTCTAAGAATTTTTTCAACGTAATCCCAAGTTTCTTTTATTTCATCTGTAAGAACACAAATTGGATCCATATGAATTACTAAATGTAAATTTAAATCCGCAGATATCTCTCGCTCAGCTTTATCTATTACGTTATGAATTTCCATTATATCTACATCAGCTGGAATTTCAGCATGTAATGAAGCTATAATTCTTCCAGGACCGTAGTTATGAACTATTAAATCATGAACTCCTGATATAAGTGGATAAGCTAATATTTTTTCACATAGTTCATTTACAAGTTCAGGATCTGGTGCTTCTCCAAGTAAGGGATTTAAAGTTTCTCTTACTAATCCAAAGCCAGCATATAAAATCGCTAGTGCCACAAATATACCAATATATCCATCTATAGGAAGACTTGTGAATTTAGCAAATAAAAATGAGATTACAACTGTACTGGAAGTAAAAACATCACCTAAAGCATCTGTAGCAGCTGCTTTTAATGCAGAAGAATTAATTTTGTTTCCTATAAATCTATTAAAGGTTGAAAGCCATACTTTAAATCCAATTGAAATTAAAAGCAAGATAAATGGTATCAATTCAAAAGTTATAACTTCGGGATTCATAATTCTTTCAATAGAGGATTTAACAAATTGTACACCAACAAGCATTACCATGAAAGCAACTAAAAGCGCTGATAAATATTCTATTCTACCATGTCCAAATGGATGCTCCGCATCAGCAGGCTTGTTTGACATTTTGAAACCAATAATAGTAATTATAGATGAAGCAGCATCAGATAAATTATTAAAGGCATCTGCAGAAATCGCAATTGATCCAACTAGCATACCAACTGAAAATTTTATTACAAACAAAATAAAATTAATTATAATTCCAATAACTCCACCTAAAGTACCATAAGAATTACGTACCTTTGGATTTTTTGTATCTTCATTATTTTTAACAAATGACTTAACTAAAAAATTAGAAATCACAGTATCACTCCTATCTATATAATATTTTCCCAAGTAGTTATTTATATATTCAAACTTTTTTAGGAAACAGGTATAATAAGTAACAGGGAACAGGGAACAGGGAACAGGTAACAGGTAAACAGGTAACAGGTAACAAATAAAATATATAATTATTGATGTAATGTTCTTCGAGTTACTAAAAATAAATTAACTTTATATTCTTAAATTTAAAATATAAAACAGATTCATATTATTATATTTTAAATTTAACCTATTATTAATTGAAATATATAAGAATTATTATATACTAAAATTTACTAATTTCAATTACAATAAAATTTAAAAGAAGTTAAAGTTAAGTAGATTTAAGATATAAAAAAGGTATATTAAAATTTACTAAGTTCAATTATAATAAAAGTTATAAATAGATTTATTTTGCGAAACAATTTATATAGTTTACAGCACACAATTCACAGTTCACAGTTCTGGGAATAAAGTAACAGGTAATAAGTAACAGGTAACAGGGAACAGGGAACAGGTAATAGGTAACATGGAACAGGGAACAGCGAACAATTCAGCTTTGCTGAATTAAGAAATTGTTATATCAACAATTTAAGAGTTGATATAACTTAAAATTCAGAAACTACGAAGTAGTTTTATCATAAACTGTGAACTGTGCCTTGTGAACTGTGCACTAGAAATTTTGCTTCGCAAAATTTTACAAACTGGAGGTAAACAAATGGAAAGAGAATTAGCATTAGATTTAGTAGACTTTTTATATAAGAGTCCAACAGCATATCACTC
This sequence comes from Clostridium sp. C8, assembly GCF_001010885.1. Classification (NCBI taxonomy): domain Bacteria; kingdom Bacillati; phylum Bacillota; class Clostridia; order Eubacteriales; family Clostridiaceae; genus Clostridium; species Clostridium sp. C8. The sequence goes on from NZ_LBMX01000012.1 coordinate 241,728, forward strand.
AGTTGAAACTATAAAAGAAAGATTAGATTTAAATGGTTTTAGTGAAGTAAAAGAAAGTGAAAAATGGAACTTACAAAAAGAGGGTAAGTATTATGTTATAAAAAATGATTCAGCACTTATTGCATTCATTATTGGGAATGGAGATGTTGAAGAAGATGGATTTAAATTAATAGGAGCACATACTGATTCACCAGGATTTAGAGTAAAAGCAAATCCAGAAATGGTTTCAGAAGGAAAGTATTTAAAGTTAAATACTGAAGTTTATGGCGGCCCTATACTTTATACTTGGTTTGATAGACCTTTAGGTTTAGCAGGAAAAGTAACATTAAAAGGACAATCATCTTTAAAGCCAGAAGTAAAGCTTGTTAATATTAATAAGCCGCTTCTTATAATACCAAGTGTTGCTATTCATATGAATAGAACAGTAAATGAAGGGTTTAATATAAATAAACAAAAAGATACATTACCTTTATTAAGCCTTATAAATGATAAGTTTGAGAAAGATGGATTCTTAGTTAATGTCTTAGCTGATGAATTAAAAGTTGATGCAAATGAAATATTAGGATTTGATTTAGGATTATATGAAGTAGAAAAGGGAGCTTTAATAGGATTAAATGAAGAGTTTATATCAGCTGGTAGATTAGATGATATGTGGATGGTTTATACAGGAATTCAAGCTTTAATAGATAGTAAAGTAAACAAATCAACTAAGGTTATGGTTTGTATGGATAATGAAGAAATAGGAAGTCTTACAGCTCAAGGAGCAAACTCAGCATTATTATTAAATATTTTAGAAAGAATAACTTTATCATTAGGAAAAGATAGAGAAGGAATGCATAGAGCATTAGCAAATTCAATAATGATTTCAGCTGATTTAGCTCATGCAGTACATCCAAATGCCGAAGAAAAACATGACCCAACAAATAGACCAGTTTTAGGTGAAGGACCAGTATTAAAGACTGCTGCTTCAGGAAGCTATAGTACAGATAGTTATAATGCAGCTATTTTTGAAGGACTTTGCAAAAAAGCAGAAGTTCCATATCAAAAATTCTTTAACAGATCAGATGTTAGAGGAGGAACAACTATAGGCCCTATAACATCATCATTATTAACAATTCCTGTTATGGATATGGGTGCACCTTTACTTTCAATGCACTCAATAAGAGAATTAGCATCAGTAAAAGATAATTCCTATACTATAAAGTTATTTACTGAATTCTATAATTCTTAATATATATGACTTAGATTTAAATATTAGTAATTAAATACAAACAATTACTCAAGGAGCTGTCGCATTAGTG